>JAKSBV010000344.1 GCA_022360955.1 Bacillota bacterium | reverse complement strand
TATCATTTGAAAGGGATTTCAAAAATTCATCCGAAAGCATTACAGCAATTACTGGATAAAATTAAAGGCAAAAAAGAAGAACGGATTATCAGTACGGTAATGCTGCGTTCACTGATGAAAGCAAAATATTCCCACGAAAACTTAGGGCATTTTGGGCTGGCGGCAAAACATTATTGTCACTTTACATCTCCGATCAGAAGATATCCTGATCTTGTGATACACAGGATTCTCAAAGAAATCATCAGTAGAGACATCGGGCCGGAAAGAGAAGCATTTTTGAAAGACTTCGTACAGAAGGCGGCCAAGCAATCTTCCGATCAGGAAATTGCCGCACAGGAAGCTGAGCGAGAAACGGAAGATTTGAAAAAAGCAGAATTCATGCAGGATAGAATAGGAGAGATATTTGAAGGGGTTATATCCGGTGTGACGTCATTCGGCATGTTTGTAGAACTGGAAAACACGATAGAAGGCCTTGTGAAAATCAGCAATCTGGAAGATGATTATTATATTTTTGACGATCGGAACTATAGTCTGATAGGCGAGACGAGCAAGAAAGTTTATAAAATCGGGGATGAAGTCGAGGTAAAATTGGTGAAGGCCGATGTTGCTTCCCGGCAGATAGATTTTATACTTGTTGAAGGACAGGAAAATGGCGATGAGGATGCAGGCGGGGAATCCGGAGAATTTGTACCGGCTTCTTATACTAAAAAGAAAAAGTTTTTCAAAACTGGTGGAAAAGACAAGATGAAACCAAGTAAAAAAAGAAAAAAGAAGGATAAAAAAGCAAAAATAAAAAATTAAATGATTCCTTGACGTTATTTGAAAAAGTGTTATAACGAATTGTTAAAATGTTATAGGAAGCAATAGGCCCTATTTGGTTAACCAAATAGGGCCTATATCCGTTTGAAGATAAGGGCAGCCGTTCAACCTACAGGTGAATGATTTCAGCGTATAGGTTATTGCATTTGCAGTTAGTGCAGGATTTGAAAGAATAAAACCCTTTAGGATAGGTTATGCCGTTAGTCTCCTATTTTAATATCAATTTATGAATAGTCGCATAGTATATACTGAAGAATAGATTAGTTCTATATTTTTGCTATAAATATTGATATAGGAGTAGGAGGATAAAAATTAATGACTATTAATAAAGAGTATCAAGATTTTAAAGCCTGTAAATCAGATATTGAATTTGCTAAGTGCGAACCGGTGCACTCAAAACCCCAAAAAATACTGTTGGAATATGGCGAAAGTATTGGATCAAGAATCTTTGCTTCCTCTGATGATCCACCCTTCCAATTGGCCTTTGTAAACCTTGATAAGAGTTGTTTAGATAAACCTAAAGTTTTAATAAAGTTTTCTAGCCTGGTTAGGGTTGAAAGTTTAAATGTACTTTTAGACTTAACAGTTCGATTACAGTATGAATTGTTTAAAACATGTGATGGTAAACAGCCAATATCACTAGGAACTTGGATGTTTGAGAAAGTTGACGCTTCTTCTATTTTCTTTAACAATATAGAAGAGTCATTTAGTTTCATATTTTGCGAATGTTATACTTGCCATAACTTCTGTGAGTATTTTGTAAAAGTTACTCCGATTGAAATAATTAATGCTGCAGCAACAGTTAATAACGGAAGGTTAGCTGCATTATCCCAATCTTTATGTGATTCTTCAGACAATCTTAAATATGTTGATAAAGGAAATAGCAATATTAATTGCAATCAAAAACACCCTAAGCCCCAAAATATATTATTAGAATGCGGGCAGGGTAATGGAGCTATCATTTTTAGGGAGCCAACTGATCCGTCATCTAATATAGCTCATGTTAATATTGACACTGCTTGTTTAAATACCCCTAAAGTTTTAGTAGATTTTTCCAGTACTGTTAAGTTTGATTTTGGAGTAATAGAGCTTGTTCTCCTATTTGAATTGTTTAGAGTTTGTAACAATGGAGATAAAGTATTGCTTGGAACCTGGATGTTTGAAAGAACAGGTGTTAATATTTTAAGTTTGATTGACGAGTCCTTTAGTTTTATCTTTTGTGATTCTTTAACATGTCCTGGCTGCTATGAATATTTTGTCAAAGTCACAGCCCTACAAATAAGCGTTTCTCGGGCTTTTCCAGATGCTTTTGTGCTAGTGGACAGTGGAAGAATTACTGCTCTAGCCCAGAGCTCAAAGGATAGCTATAAAAGAGAAATTTCCAATAATAAATGTAGTAGCATAAAATGTAAACCCAAGTCTCAACCTAAGGGTCTACTATTGGAATGTGGTATTGGTAATCAAAGTAAAATCTTTACAGAGTCATCCGAAGAAATTCCTTTTCAATTAGCTAATGTTACTATAGATACTACATCTTTGTGTAAGCCGGTAGTGGATATTAAATTTTCTAGTATTGTGAGCTTTGAGAATACAACACCTAACTTAAGTGCAGATGGCAGACTACAATATGAATTATTTAGGAAATGTGACCATAAAGAAGCAATATCAATAGGTGTTTGGTCAATAGGCAGGAGGGAGCTTTCTACCTTTGAGATTGAAAGGGTAACAGGCACATTTGATTTTACTTTATGTGACTGTATAACCTGTTCAGGTTGTTGCCATTACTTTGTAACCGTCACGCCGATTGGTATAAGAACAACTGGCATAAGTGAAGATTTTAAAGTAATAGTCAGTGATGGAAGAATAGCTGCATTAGCTCAAGAAAGATAGAAAAATCTATCTTCTCATAACTACAAAAGGATGGAATAGATTATTGGCTGAGAGATAAGGGTTGAGAATGAACCGCGCAGTTCTACGGGCTTTCTGAGAGTGATTTCAGGAAGCCCGTTTTGCGTAGATAGAGTAAGAAGTTAGTATATTTCAGGAAACAACTGATTATATTGAACAAAACCTGCTTGAAGAAATGTTTGACGATAAAGAAAGGCTAAACCATTCTGTGAAACTCTATTAAAAATATGTGATTTAGAAGAAAAATTAGTCACTTTTTAAAGATTATAAAATGTGTAAATGATAATTTATATCATATGCTCATCAATTTGTAAAAAAGTTCGAATGCACAAAGTATCTTTGTATTCAGTTTTAATTTTGTTTTTTTATGTTAAAATAACCGTTAATAAAGTATGTATAGGATTTCAATTATTCCACACAAGATTAATCTAAATTTTAGATTACATAAAGCAAATAGAGAATATATGCCAGTGGTTTTAACAAGCCCGAAGCGAAATAATTTTGTTAGGTCATGTGCTGCTGTTTAAAAAATGAGATGCTACTTAAAGAGTAAGCCAACCGAAAGTTGTAATATTTAATGTTGAATTTTAAGTAAAAAAAGGATATAATAATATCAACAAGCAAGGGAGTTGATAGACATGCCAAATATCAAACCTGTTTCAGATTTAAGAAACTATAATGATGTTTTAAAAAGTATTTCTGTTGGAAAACCGGTTTTTCTAACCAAGAATGGAAGAGGTAGATTTGCTATTGTTGATATAGAGGAATATGAAAAGACACAGGCTACCATCAAGCTCTTATCTAAACTTCTTGAAGCTGAAAAGGCTGTGCAAAATGGAGACGAATGGCTAACAAATGAGCAAGTCCGTGAGAGCTTAGGGCTATAGCTTTATGAAGAAAATCAGAATAAATCCTCTTGCTTTAAAAGACTTGACAGATATTAAGGAATATATGGTACAAAAGCTTGACAATCCTATTTCAGCAGTTGGCATAGTTGAAAAAATTATTCAAAGTTATGAAAGGTTAAGGAATTTTCCATCTATGGGAGTCTCTTTGTCCTCTAAAACAGATATTCCTACAGATTACAAATTTTTAATTTCCGGGGATTACATTATTTTTTACAAAATTGAGGGGGACTATGTGTCAATTTACAGGATTTTTAATGCAAAGCGTGACTATTTGAATATTTTTTTAAAGGATGATTAGTACATACAAGCTGCATCTATTTTGTTCACATGGAGATAAAAATGAGTACTCTAAATTATTCAATTCATTAGTAACTACAAAAGGATGGAATAGATTATTGGCTGAGAGATAAGGGTTGAGAATAAACTGCGCAGTTCTACGGGCTTTCTGAGAGTGATTTCAGGAAGCCCGTTTT
>JAKSBV010000149.1 GCA_022360955.1 Bacillota bacterium | reverse complement strand
GACCGTAGGTGCTCTGTCCGGCAATAGTGTCATAGACGTACCGGTTGGCACAAAGGTAAGCGCCTTAAAAGCAGGGTTAACGGTGTCACTCAAGGCAGCTGCAGAAATATTAACAGGCACGGGAGGCAGTGCGGTAACGGATCAGGCCAATACAAATGTTACGAAGGACATGATGATAGAGGTAACGGCGGAAGACGGGAGCAGGAAAGAATACAGCATTTACTTGAAAACAGGAACACCCCCTGTATTAAGCAGTGAAAAGGAAATAAAGTCAACGGCTATAGGCACCTTATCCGGCAATAGCGTCATAGACGTACCGGTCGGCACAAAGGTAAGCAGCTTAAAAGCGGGATTGACGGTGTCACCCAAGGCAGCGGCAGAAATATTCACAGGCACGGGAGGCAGCGCGGTAACGGATCAAGCCAATACGGATGTCACGGAAACCATGGTGATAGAAGTAGCGGCAGAAGACGGAAGCAAAAAAGAATATGATATCCGATTGAAACCCGTAACGCCGGCATTAAGCAGTGAAAAGGAAATAAAGTCAACGGCTATAGGCACCTTATCCGGCAATAGCGTGATAGACGTACCTGCAGGTACAAAGGTAAGCAGCTTAAAAGCAGGGTTAACGGTGTCGGACAAAGCAGCGGCAGAAATACTAACAGGCACGGGAGGCAGTGCGGTAACGGATCAGGCCAATACGGATGTCACGAAGGACATGGTGATAGAGGTAACGGCAGAAGACGGAAGCAAGAAAGAATATGGTATTGCAACAGTGACATACGTAGATATTGATTCCATAGAGGATCTGAGAAATATTGCCGACAATGACAGTGCAGGCAAGGTCTATAGACTGATAAAGGATTTGGATTTTGACGATGATGCCAGCTATGAAGATGTGAATTCCAAAACAGACCCGAGCATAGCCAACTGGCGGCCTATAGAGGGATTTGACGGCATATTTGACGGCGGCAATCATAAGATCGGCAATTTAAAGATGAATCGAAATGATACATCTCAGGGCCTATTTAAATGCATATATTCGGAAGCAATCATTAAGGACTTGATCCTTGTGGATGTTAACGTCAAGAATATCGGATATATTACCGGTGCGCTGGCAGGAGGAATGAAAGGCGGTTTAATTATAAACTGCCATGTTTCGGGTACGATAACCGGTGAAAGAGCTGTAGGCGGAATCGTAGGACAGATTGAGAAAACAGCGGCCGGTGTGATGGGATGTATCAAAGGGTGCTCAAGCAGTGCGGATATAACAGGCTCCGATGCACAGATAGGAGGCATTGCAGGGGTTTCGGCCATGATCACGGGTACAGTCTGGGGCTCTATCCAGGATTGCTATAGTACGGGCAATATTACGGGCACATATGCCGTAGGTGGAATAGCAGGCCAGAGTGTTAGGACATTTACCCTTCGGTGTTACAGCACCGGCACTATTTCCGGCAAAGGTGAAATAGGAGGAATCATAGGCAGCGCGGCTGTTGTACATATTTGCGATTGCTACAGTACCGGAACGGTTATAGGGGATTCGAAATACATAGGAGGCATATCAGGCAATATCAGCAGCGATTCGACGGTTTACGGCTGCTACAGTACCGCACTGGTTAAAGGAAATGAGTATACCGGCGGAATAGTAGGTTCCTCAAAGAAGAGTAGAATTGAAAATTGCTTTGCTATGAATCCGCAATTGGATGGCACTATTGTTGCCAGAGTGATAGGGTTTGAAGAGGGTGCGACATTATCCGATAACTATGGCAATGCCAATATGCTGGTTAACGGCAGCAAGGTCACGGGTGGAGCTGCTAATAATATCGACGGAGCGGATATAACCGTATTCGATAAAGATCAAGCACCGTTATCCCAATGGGACTTCACAGGAGACGGAGGAGACTTTTTTCACTGGGTAATGGATAATGACATGGATAGACCCGTACTCTACGTTATTGACGGGAATGGCGGCTTTGAACAGATAGGCAGTGACGACGGCAGGATTGCATTGAAGCTGCTGGCGTTGAGTCCGGAAAACGATGCTGCGGATGTAGATGCCGGTATCTCCGAGTTGAAATTGGTGTTTAATAAAAAAATGACCAAAGAACCGGGCAAAACCATCACAGTGTGTGATGCGGTATATGAATCGGTTTATTCGTCACCCTACGAAGCGGCGAAAATCACCATAGGCGTCTCGGATGGCATTGTCATTGACAATAATGAGATCGTAATACCTATCCCAAGCGGGTTATTGAAACCGGACGGAGAATACTATATACACATCGATAACGAAGCGTTTGCAGACGAAAGAAAAAATTATTTTGAAGGAATCACCAGTAAAACCGGATGGCGTTTTAAAGTGAAATAAAACAGGGGACGGTTCTTTGTTCTAAAGCAAAGAACCGTCCAAAAACACATAGATAATACATGAACCCCTGAATAAGCCGTCTATTTGATGTAATTCTTTTTTTTCGTTCAATGAAGATAACAAATTGTGACCTTAAAGTGAAGGAGGCGTTATGTATGAAAAAGAGGGTTTTTTCTATGATAACATTGTTAGGAATGATGGTGATATGTCTTTCATTTCAGTTAACTGTTTGTGCGGCATCCGATTATTCTACCCTAATCATTGCAGGTGATCAAGATTTTGTCATTCACGAAAGTTGTTCTAATGGTGATTATGTCGGACAAATACAATACTATAGTAACCTAAAGCCAGATATAACGCATGTTGCTTATGTCGCAGCAGGAGGAGATACATCCGTTTTCAATGTTTCACCTGATGGTTTGATAACAGTTGCGTCGGCCTCATCGATCGTTTACGATAATAATAAAGCACATCATCTTGTAGTTAGAATCGAAGGCTTATGGAAGGGTTATTCGGTCGGGGCGGACATAAAAGTAAAAATTGCGGTGCTGGATGACGACAAGACTATATTTGTTGATCCGAGTGCAAGCGAGAATGGAAACGGTACCATTGAAAGTCCCTATAACCATTTGCCGGGCTTTTCGCCTTATACTAAAAAGAATGGTATTGCCAACATGACGAACTGCCTGTTTAAAAGAGGTACTACACTGGAATTGAATCATAATTTTAATGTTTCAGGTTCAAATGGGCTGTTAGGTGCTTATGGACAGGGGGACAAACCTCAGCTCTCTCTGCATATGGATCGGACCAATGATAAAACGAAGCAAACGACAAGTAGAATTATTGTTTTCAATAAATGCACCGACTATACCGTTCGTGAATTATGTATCGGTTCGTCGGCTCTATTTGAAAATGAAAAGGCAGACAAAAAATGGCCGTTAAATGCGTTGATTTTTATGGGGAGTGGGTTTAAAAACATAAGGGTAGTTCATAATGAGATTAAACATGCCTGGACCGGCTTATATGTTTGCACTTATGACAGCATGCCGAATTCCGACGGGATAGAAGCGGCTTATAACTACGTGCATGATGTACGTGAAGACGGCTTCTTTTTAAAAAGAATAGATAATATGAATATTTACGGAAATATTATTGAGAGAGTAAACTATAACTATGAATTTGAAGGGCCCAGCCAGGATCTGGCACCGGGTGATTGTATTCAGTTAGCCGGCTCCGACAAGGTACGTGTTCACCATAATTATCTGGATAGGACAGACAACGGGCACAAATTCTGCTATATCAATAGTCCTGAAAATAGTCAATTTACTGATGAATTTGAATATAATTATTGTGTTGGCAATGAAAAATTGGGATGCCTTGTGTATTTAATAGATGGAAATTTTACTGTGCGTAACAATGTTTTCACTAATTGCATCCGAGGTGTATGCACTGAGGGCGGGAAAAATAGTACAATCGCTGTTTATGGCAATTCTTTTTCCAATATCAGTGATATTGCTTTCAATCATAAAGGGTTGGATAAAGCTGCAATTTATAATAATACGTTCTATAATAACGGTGTTGGTGTTAATGTAATGAGCGCACCGGCAGCAATTCAGAACAATATCTTTTATCTCACGCAGCAGGATCATAAAGCAATAAACTATTACGGAACCGAACTTAATAGCGACTACAATCTGTTCAATCTTCAAAAACCGGCAAATGAAGGCAATCATTCCATTACAGGTGATCCTGCATTTGCAGACGCAGAGACAGGCAATTTTATTTTAAAGAGTTCGTCGGCTGCAATAGATAAAGGTTCTTATGATATTGTCAAGCATATTAAACAAGATG
>JAKSBV010000312.1 GCA_022360955.1 Bacillota bacterium | reverse complement strand
TGTACTTCATGGGGTAAATTCTCAAGGTATTTTTACCACTGGGCAATATACGATAATAAAAATGCCTTAAAAAACCTGTCTTTAATTACCAGTCATGGTTTTGGCGCAAATAATAATCGTATCCATTCAAAAGCAACAGACTTTCTCCGTATGGTAAAACCAGGATTACATGCATGGACTACATCTATGACATGGGGAGGGAAGAGAAATATGAAGGATTATGATTTTGTGAATATTATTCGGATGAATATTTATGATGCAAAAGTAAATGCTGTAATTCCGTGGGCTGCCCTCCAAACCCTAACCTGGGTAGGCGGGGATCCAAACCCGGGTACCGCATTTTTCATTTCTGAAGACGGTAATTACGAGATAAAGCCTCAATATTATTATTACAAGCAATTATGCATGGCAGGAAGGGGAGGAATGAAGGTAGCCTTGGTGGAAACAGAAAAGGAATCTGGAATTGAATTAATTGCATTCGAATCAAATAGCACGGAAAATAATGATGCTCTCGTAATTATTAATTTATCTGAAAATACCAAGGAAATATCAGTAGAAATCGATGGTATTGAATCTTCAGCTTTTTCTGTAACCCGTTCAAGTGAAACAGAAAAAAATGTTGACCTGGATGAAATTACCACTTCCGGAAATAAACTAACATATAAAGCTCCCGGAGGATCTGTAACCACTTTTATTAGTAAATAATTAGTTCAATAAACACGATCAGGTGTTAATTTTTAAATTTATCAATATAAAAAAAAAAAAAAAATACACATTCTTATTTTTACAATTGCATGTTTTGTGCTTAGCAATAGTTCCGTAGCCCAGCTTAGTGCTACTGTAGAGATCGATCTTGATAAAAAAAGTCATGACTGGGATGGATTTGGGGTAAATTATGTCGAGGTAAGGCATACAAGAGATTATCAGGAGTTTCAACAGGATTATGGTGGATTAAAATATTTGGATGAACAGGAAAGGAGGCAGGTAATTGAGTTGGTTTTTGGTGAAGATGGTTTAAAACCAGCTATTATTAAAATGTTTGCAGACCCTTTTATGGAGGTGGAAAATGATAATGATAGCCCCTATGACCTGGATCTTACCAAGTTTGATCATACAACTACAACAAAATGGATGAGGTATTTCGCGAGTGAAGGCCTGAAAGAATCCAGAAAATGGGGAAGGGATTTAGTTTTTTTCGCAGGTTTGTACGGGCCTCCGGCATTCACGACTAAACAAAAAGTTTTACGCGGAAGGGATTTGGATACTTCCATGAAAGAAGAGGTGGCAGAATTTATCGTGGCATGGGCAAAATATTTAATAGAAAAAGAAGGGTTCAATGTTAAATACATTTCTTTACATAATGAAGGTGAAGACCAGAGAAGGTGGACAGGAGATGGTTGGGACCATCATAGCCTTTATCACCATGATTACAATATGTGGTGGCGTAACCACCAGATTGTTGACTGGCTAAAATACGCGAAAAATGTACTGTACCACAACAACATGCTTGATGTCAAACTGACAAACGGAGAAAATAACAGATGGAACAGGTTAAATGATTTTTTTAACTGG
>JAKSBV010000308.1 GCA_022360955.1 Bacillota bacterium | reverse complement strand
GCAAATGAATATCTTTAGACAAATGAATGATTATCATAACCATCATTTTATGATTATAAAAATAAAAAAGTATATTTTAGAGAATTTTAACAAAGATATTTCTCTGCAAGATGCAGCAAATTACGTAAACCTTTCACCGGGCTATTTTAGCCGTTTTTTTAGTGGTGAAATGGGGGAGACGTTCACAGACTATATTATAAAGCTGCGTATAGAACACGCAAAAGAATTAATCAAGGCATCAAACTTTAAAATATATGAAATCGCTGAAATGGTAGGGTATGAAAATCAACACTATTTTAGTAGAATATTTAAAAAAGTGACTGGACTCACCCCACAGCAATATAAATCAAATAAGGGTAAATAAAATAATTTTTGAAAGACTACCGGTATTTCTTGTTTTCTGCTTTTTATGATAAATGGGACCAGGACATTTTTGAAAATCATTACTGGTTCTGAACAAAATTTCGTGTAAATGGCATAATTTTCTTCACCTACACTAAATACACCCATTTGTAATGTTTTTTCTTTACAAATACACAATATTAGCGTATAATAAAATAAAATTGAATAGTAACAGCTAGGGGGGCCGTAAGGCTGAGAAGGTAAAACCTGACCCTTTGAACCTGAAGTGGTTAACACCATCGTAGGGAAGCAACTAATGGATGTGAATTTTTTATTCAAATATATTAGCCAAAAGCTTACCTTGACGGGTGAGCTTTTTTTGGATGTGCTAAAAATAGTACAAGGGGGTGGAAAATCAATGGTTATAACCGTAAACGGCAAAAAAGAAACACTGGCAAAGGAAATGCTTTTGTCGGCCTTTTTGGAATCAAAAGGAATCAACCCTGATACGGTAGTGGTTGAATATAACTATGAGATTGTGAAACAGGAAAAATGGGACGATATTGTATTAAAAGAAAATGACAATCTTGAAGTTTTAAGATTTGTAGGGGGAGGTTGAGCATATGGAAGATCAATTGGTAATTGGCGGCAGGGCCTTAGACAGTCGTCTATTTGTGGGAACGGGAAAATATTCTTCGGATGCGCTTATTCCCGAAGTGCTGGAAAAGTCAGGGGCACAGGTTATTACGGTGGCGCTGAGGAGGATAGACTTTGAGTCCGAAACGGATAATGTTTTGCAGTACATACCGAAAGATGTGCAGCTGCTTCCCAATACGTCCGGTGCGAGAAATGCACAGGAGGCAGTACGCATTGCCCGGTTGGCCAGGGCGGCAGGATGTGGAAACTGGATTAAGATTGAGGTCATTTCCGATAACAAATATCTCCTTCCGGACGGCTATGAAACGATCAAGGCTACCGAGACTTTGGCATCGGAAGGGTTTGTGGTGCTTCCGTATATCAGTCCGGATCTAATGGTAGCAAAGAGCCTGGTTGAGGCCGGAGCAGCAGCCGTGATGCCTTTAGGGGCACCTATCGGTACCAATCGCGGACTTAAAACAAAAGAGCTTATTAGAATCTTAATTGACGAAATCCCGCTGCCGATTGTTGTGGATGCAGGCATCGGCAAGCCGTCCGATGCCTGTCAAGCGATGGAAATGGGGGCCGCAGCATGCTTATTAAATACGGCTATTGCAAGTGCAAATGCTCCGATTTTGATGGCAGAAGCCTTTGGAAGAGCGGTAAAAGCAGGGAGACAGGCCTATTTGGCAGGACCGGGCGCTGCCGAAGCATATGCACAGGCCTCGTCACCGCTTACAGGATTTTTAGAGGCAATGAATGACGAATAATGGAGTGAAAAAGCTTGGGGGCCAGGGATTAAAGATAAAAGCTGCTAATGATTGCAATCAATAACCTAAAACGAATCAATCACTCCGAAGCCCGAACTATAAACTCCGAACTAAACAACAAAGAAGGGAAAAGAATGAGCTTTTACGATGAATATTTAGTATATAAGGATTTTAATTTTAACCGGTTTTTTGAAGGCATAACCGATGACCGAATTAGAGCAGTCATACGAAAGGGAAAATTAACGGCAAGGGATTTTTTGACTTTGCTGTCACCAATGGCCGAAAAGCATTTGGAAGAAATGGCCCAGCAGGCACATAAGGTGACGGTGCAGCATTTCGGCAAGACGATATTGCTGTATACACCGATGTATTTATCCAATTATTGTACGAACCGGTGTCTGTACTGTGGTTTTAATACGGCCAATGAGATATTGAGAAAACAGCTGACGCTGGAAGAAGTCGAAACTGAGGCAAAAGCGATTGCGGAAACAGGGTTAAGACATATTCTGATTCTCACGGGAGATGCGAGAAATATGGCTTCACCGGACTATATAGAAGATTGTGTCAAGGTGCTGACCCAATACTTTACGTCTGTTTCGATTGAGGTTTATGCGATGGAGCAGGAGGAATACGCCCGGTTAATTCAGGCCGGAGTAGATGCTTTGACCATTTATCAGGAGACGTATAATGAAGGCTTATATGATAAAGTACATCTCAGAGGTCCCAAAAAAGATTACCGCTACCGGTTGGATGCCCCGGAAAGGGCGTGCAAGGCTGCCATGCGTTCCGTAAATATCGGTGCGCTTTTGGGATTGGATGAATGGCGAAAAGAGGCTTTTTTTACCGGGCTGCATGCAAATTATTTACAAGACCGGTATACGGATACGGAAATCAGTATATCATTGCCGCGCTTGAGACCGCATGAAGGCAGCTTTCAACCCAAGGATATTGCCAATGATACGCATATGGTGCAGATGATGGTTGCCTTTAGGCTATTTATGCCCCGAGCCGGTATTACGATCTCCACAAGGGAACATGCCAGATTTAGGGATAATGTGATGCGGTTGGGCGTTACAAAAATGTCTGCCGGTTCTACTACGGTAGTCGGAGGGCATACGCAGCAGGAAAAGCATACGGGGCAATTTGAGATTTCCGATGAGAGAAATGTAGTACAAATGCGGGAAGCCATTTTAGGATTGGGCTACCAGCCCGTATTCAAGGATTGGCAGACGTTGTAGCTGAGAGTTGAGGGCTGAAAGCTGAGCAGCACGTATGGTGATTCTCCAAATCCTCAACACTCAACTGATAATGATGGGGGATATTATGAACGATTTTGAAAAGGCGCTGGTATCATATATTGGTGAAGAGAAATTAAGAAAGATTCAATCGGTGAAGGTCGGCATTGCAGGGGCAGGCGGATTGGGTTCCAATTGTGCGTTTAATCTTGTGCGCAGCGGATTCACCCACCTCTTGATTGTTGATTTTGACAGGATAGAGTATACGAATTTGAATAGGCAATTTTATTTCTATCATCAGGTGGGCCGATCTAAAGTGGAAGTCTTAAAGGACAACCTGCTCCTGATCAATCCGGATTTATGCATAGAGACGTTAACCGCTAAGATTGAACGCCATAACGTAGGAAGCCTGTTTGATGATTGCGATATTGTAGTAGAAGCCTTTGATCAAGCGATCTACAAGAAACTGATCGTAGAAGCGTATATGGGTTCTGACCAATTACTTGTTGCGGCCTCCGGATTAGCCGGATGGGGGAACAGTGATGCAATAAAAACCCATCAGGTGAAAAAGAATTTTTATATTGTAGGCGACTTGACTTCGGAAGCAGGCGAAGACTTACCGCCTATCTCCCCCAGAGTCAATATTGCAGCAGCAAAGCAGGCCGACGTTATCTTGGAGTATGTTGTTAATAGTGGAGAGCTGGGAGCGGGGAGTGAGGAGTATAAGCGTGAACAGAATGATTGACTCCCCACCCCCCACGCCCGTCTCCCCACTACCATAAGAAAGGAAGTGAGTGTTTGAACAACATGTATCGCATCATTGATGCCAATATCAATCGTGTCTCGGAAGGATTACGTGTCTTGGAGGATATGGCACGGTTTTATTATCATGATCCTCAGCTGACGGAAGAGCTTAAGCAAATGAGGCATCGCGTAAGAAAAATTGTCAATCATTTGTATGTTGATTGTTTGAGCAGCAGGGATTCAACCCATGATATAGGTTTTGACATTTCGCAGAAAAATGATCTGGACAACAAGCATCATTTACGAGAGCTGATCATGGGGAACTTTAAAAGGGTACAGGAAGGAATAAGAGTTGTTGAAGAGGCGCTGAAAATAGCCGGCTATTATGAGTTGTCAAAAACTTATGAAAAGTGCAGATATGAATGCTATGCCGTGGAAAAAAGATATGTAGGCAAATTTAACAAACGTATCAAGAGAGACGTGTTAGATACGGACCTGTATTGTATTACGGCGGAAGAATATGCTAAAGACAGAAGCAACGTCGAAATAGTGCAAGCTATGATTCAAGCAGGTGTTAAGATCATACAATACAGGGAAAAAAACAAAAAGATGATGGATAAATATGAAGAGTGCAAGAAGATACGGGCACTGACCTGGGCAGCGGGTGTTACGTTTATTATTAACGATGATGTGGATATTGCATTACTTGTAAAAGCGGACGGCGTACATATCGGACAGCAGGACCTACCGATTGAGAAAGTGAGAGAGCTGGTGGGGGATGAGATGATCATAGGGCTTTCCACCCATTCGCCTGCGCAGGCGCAAGATGCCGTTAAAAGAGGTGCGGACTACATAGGCGTGGGACCAATCTTCAGGACTTTTACCAAAAAAGACGTGTGTGACCCGGTCGGGTTGGAATATTTGGAGTACGTAGTGGAAAAGCTGGATATCCCCTTTGTGGCGATTGGGGGCATCAAAGAGCACAATGTCAACGAAGTTGCAAACCGAGGCGCAGGATGTATCGCAATGGTTACGGAAATAGTAGGGGCCGATAATATCGGGAAAAAGATTAAAGATGTAAAAAGCATTATAGAGCAATGTAGAAACGGAGACAGCCAGAGGTAAACGGCCTTAAATGCAACGGAAATAGCAGCCCTGCATATTGTTTTTAAAACAAATAGAAATACAGACAACCGATTGCTGATGAAAGCAGCATAAAAATGAAAGATAATAAAGAAAATCTTAATATGGTTTGTTGATTGGAGTTTGCATTGTTTTTGAGGATCCGCCTGCGAACGCCAAACGCCTAACTATCAAAGGAGAGGATAACATGAA
This sequence comes from Bacillota bacterium, assembly GCA_022360955.1. Classification (GTDB taxonomy): domain Bacteria; phylum Bacillota; class Clostridia; order SK-Y3; family SK-Y3; genus JAKSBV01. The sequence goes on along the minus strand of JAKSBV010000308.1, from coordinate 1,453 downwards.
TTATACAACCCAAATGGATGCTGCCCGGAAAGGCATTATTACGAAAGAAATGAATGCCGTTGCAGAAAAAGAAAAGATGGATATTAAAGTTTTAAGAGAGCTGCTGGCGCAGGGGAAAGTGGTAATACCCGCCAATAAACATCATGTCAATTTAGAGCCGCAAGGGGTAGGAGAAGGATTAAGAACAAAAATCAATGTCAATCTTGGCATATCAAAGGACTGCTGTAACGTAGACGCTGAAATAGAAAAGGCAAAGAAAGCGTTGGCATTAAAAGCCGAAGCCCTTATGGATTTGAGTTCTTATGGCAAGACGAGGGAATTTCGACAAAAGCTGATAAATATTTCCCGGGCAATGGTTGGTACGGTGCCGATTTATGATGCGGTAGGCTTTTATGATAAAGAATTAAAGGATATTACGGCCCAAGAATTTTTGGATGTTGTAGAAAAACACGCGCAAGACGGTGTGGATTTTGTAACGCTTCACGCCGGCATTAACAGGGCCACTGCAGAGAGGTTTAATGCCAATCAAAGGCTTACAAACATTGTATCTCGCGGCGGCTCGCTGATGTTTGCATGGATGGCGTTAAATGAGCAGGAAAACCCGTTTTACGAACATTTTGATAAAGTGCTGGATATATGTGAAGAATATGATGTTACATTGAGTTTGGGCGATGCTTGCAGACCCGGCAGCATACACGATTCTACCGATGCATCTCAAGTTGAAGAACTTATTGTATTGGGAGAATTGACCAAAAGGGCGTGGGAAAGAAATGTACAGGTGATGATTGAAGGGCCCGGACATATGGCAATGAACGAGATCGCCGGGAATATGATGCTTGAAAAAAGATTGTGCCATGGAGCCCCTTTTTATGTATTGGGACCTGTGGTGACGGATATAGCGCCGGGATATGATCATATCACAACGGCAATCGGTGGTGCAATTGCGGCTGCCAACGGGGCCGATTTCCTGTGTTATGTTACACCGGCGGAACATTTGAGGCTGCCAACATTGGAAGACATGAAAGAGGGCATTATTGCTACCAGAATAGCCGCTCACGCTGCAGATATTGCAAAAGGGATCAAAGGCGCAAGAGAATGGGATAACCAAATGAGCAAAGCCAGGGTCAATCTAGATTGGGAAAAGATGTTCGAACTGGCTATTGATCCGGAAAAGGCAAGAAGATATAGAGAAGAATCCATGCCCGAGCATACGGACAGTTGTACTATGTGCGGGAAAATGTGTTCCATGAGAAATATGAATAAGGTGATGAAGGGTGAGGATATTAATATTTTGAGAGACTGAATGACATAGTGTACAGCTGACAGTGGACAGTTAAAACCGGTATGATAAAGATTTAAATACTATGTAAATGTTGTACTCATTAATATTTTAGTTTTATTGGTGGTGCATTTCAATGAGTTAAAGGATATTATGGGAAGGGTTAGAGCCTGT
>JAKSBV010000074.1 GCA_022360955.1 Bacillota bacterium | reverse complement strand
GGTATCTATAAAGCGCTCAAACAGTTGCTGCTTCCTCCCTTTGCGGCACTAACAGGCTCTAAGCCTTTCCATAAGGTCATTTCCATAATTTTCTTCGCCTACACTAAATACACCCTACCGGCATTCGTTCCCTTGACACGCAACTATTGTAAAAATCGGGAATGCTCAGGGGTTTCATATAAGTTGGCGTATATTGCGTGCTGCTCTTTCTTTCTCCACTCCGGCTCCGGTTTATCAACATAAACAGGTTGTTGTGTTTCAATGGATGTTAGGATGTCAAATACCATTTTGACATCGCCATATGCGATAGCCGGGGTGACCGAAATGTCTTCGGTCCCGTTAAAGGCATTGTAGAAATTCAATAACTCGTTGTAGTACCCTCGTTTCGGCGTATAGGCAATTTGTTCGCTCCTGCCGTCCCGATAGGTGAGGTTAATGGTGCCGCTCATTTTTTCTTCCAAATAGATTTCCCCGTTCATACCGAAAATACGCAAGCCTACAAGGGGTGTCTGGGTCTCTTGGCCATCGGGATAATAGGAGAATTGTCCGATGACTCCGTTTTGGAAAAGAATCTGGCTGTTAACGGATATATAAGGGTTATAGTCTTCCTGCTGCGGGATGCCCATCCCGTAAACGTGGTCTACCGGTCCGAATATGTGCCGCATTCCTGCGATATCGTGGAGCGCCGCATCGGCAAAAGTACCGCCCCGATATTGAGGGTGCTGCCGCCATTCTTTTGCCGCAAAGCTGTCTTTTTTCATCTCCGATTCGAAATCAACGATTTTGTTGAGAATAAAGTATATCACTTTCCCTATTTTGCCCTCATTGATGATATCCCGGATTTTATTCATTTCTTCATTATATCTGTAGTTTTCGGCTACCATGATTTTGACATTGTGTTTTTGATGCAGATCAACCAGCTTCTTTGCACCTTCCAGGGTAGCAGCCAGAGGCTTTTCGGCAATAAGGTGCTTATTTGCTTTGATTACGTCGGCTGCAATATCGTAATTTTGCTCAATAGGCACCAGGACATTAACGGCGTCGATGTCATCTCTTTTCAGCATTTTGTGATAGTCGTCGTAGACATTGCTAAAATCAAGGTTAATGCTCTGGGCAAAATTTTCAGCATCCGCTCTTGTACGGTTGCAAAGTGCAACAACTTCATATTTGTCACCAAGTTCTTGTATGGCCGGCCAGTGAAGACGCTCCCATGCCATCCCTGTGCCGATTACGGCAAGTCTGATTTTTTTCATTGCGCTTTCTCCTTTCACCATGTATTTTTAAAAAATGCCCTTGTTCAAATGCAGTTTAAGGTTGCAGTTCGTTATCTTTAGTATTGATTAATGATAGGGAAAAAACAACCGGATAATATAGGAATTTATAGTTTATAAAAAAAGTCGATAGGCATTTGAAAAATTGTACCGGACCTATTGACAAAAAAATTGAAAAATGTTACTCTAAAAGCACAATTATTACGTAAATCGAAATATTCGAGAAAAGAATATTTTGGGAGTTGCCATTCATTCAATATCCAAAGGGCGAATATAAGAAAAATATAACAAAATAGGTATTGACCCATTGGTCAATGGGTGGTATAATAAAGGCAAAATTGACCGCGTGGTCAGCGCTGTGTATTGTTCTGAAGTACTTACTAAAGAGATAGTTATAAGGGGGAGGATGGGATTGAAAAGTGATTCGGATAACTTGACAGAGGATAAGAGGCGAAAAATTATCGCTGCTGCCATCAAAGAGTTTAGTCAAAACGGATATGAGAAGGCTTCGACAAACAAGATTATAAAAGAGGCAGAGGTTTCAAAAGGACTTCTTTTTCATTATTTTGACAGCAAAAAAAATCTTTATCTTCATGTTATTGATGAGTGTATAAAATATGTAGAACACTATTTTTACGTATGGCGGGAACAAGCGCCTGCGGATATGCTGGAAAGGGTTATGGCGTGGGGCCAGGTAAAGCTAAAACTGTTTTATAAAGAGCCAATGATGTATCAGATACTTGTGTCTGCCTTTGTAGACATTCCGAAAGAGTTAAAAAAGGACATAGAGAAACGCTATCAAGATCAAATAAAAGAGAATATGGATATCTTTTTTGAAAATATAGATGAATCAAAATTCAGAGACGGCGTGGATATTCCTAGAACAATAGATTTTTTGATGTTAACGTCTGAAGCATTTTTTCAAAGATATATTAGTGATTACCAAGATACGAAACCTAAGGATTTGAACCGTTTACAAAAAGATTTGGAAGAATACAACCAGTTGATGGAAATGTTAAAATATGGGATCTATAAGAGGCCTGAAGAATAGGTATCGGGTGAAAGGAGGCCAACATGGAAAAAAATGTGTTATTTAGATTGGAAGATGTTACAAAAGAATATCAAATGGGGGAAGTGTCGGTCAAAGCGTTGAAGCCGGTTACCTTTGAAATCTCCAAGGGTGAGCTGGTCGTGGTATTGGGCCCTAGCGGCTCCGGCAAAAGTACCTTGCTCAATATTATGGGAGGGATGGATACGGCTACCGGAGGCAGGATCTATTTTGACGGGACGGATATCTCTGCCTATAACGATCGGCAGCTCACAGTTTTCCGGCGCAGCAGGATAGGGTTTGTCTTCCAATTTTATAATCTTATGCCGAGTTTGACGGCGAAGGAAAATGTGGAATTGGCAACGGAGATATCGGCAAATGCGTTGAATATTGATGAAGTGTTGGAGCAGGTAGGACTAAAGGACAGAGCCAATCATTTTCCGGCGCAGATGAGCGGCGGAGAACAGCAAAGGGTGGCGATTGCCAGAGCAGTGGCCAAAAATCCCGATGTTCTCATGTGCGACGAACCTACGGGGGCTTTGGACTATACAACAGGCATAAAGGTATTGGCCTTACTGCGTCATATTAACCGGACAACGGGCAAAACGCTTTTAGTCATTACCCATAACCAGCCTATTTGTGAGATGGCTGATCGGGTCATCAAGATGCGAAGCGGCAACATTGTAGAGATTACGGAGAATAAAAACCCGATAGACCCGAGTGAGATTGTTTGGTAGAGGGGAAGGGCGATGAATAATGAATAATGAATAATGAATAATTAAGAATGAAGAATGAATAATTGGGTCATGGGTGATTCTAGAATAAAGAGTAAAATAAAGGGCTGCTAGTATTGGATTCTCAGGGCTTAGCACTTAACTATTAACCTTTGAATACGGGTTGGTGGATAGTGGGTTTTAGGATCGGGTGCAGTTTAGGAATATGGTTTGTTATCTTTGGTGGAATTATTTTTTTTATACGCAAATTTATACACCCCTGGTAGGAGGTATAGAGAGCATGAGCAAATTAAATAAGATGTTATTTCGTGAGATTAAAAATGGCAAAGGGCAGTTTATTGCGGCTGCTGCAGTCATTTTTATAGGGATTGTCATTTTTTCAGCATCCTATATGTCTTATCGAAACCTCACGAATACACTGCATTTTTATTACGAGGAATATAAATTTTTGGATTATTATGCGGAGGCGCAGTATATTTCTCCGGCCGCAGTGAAAGAAGTGCAAGCGCTGGATGGTGTGAAGAAAGCGATGGGGCGTATCAGCGTGGATGTAGGGGCGGATATGGGGGTTGATAAACGGATTACGGTAAGGCTTGTGTCCTTGCCTGACAATAAGCCGCCTGCCGTTAACGATATCTTTTTTGTTTCGGGAAGATATTTCAGCGGAAAGCTGCAAAATGTGTGTCTTGTCATGCAGAAGTTTGCAGAGGCGTACAACATGGAAGAGGGAGACAGTATTAAGGCTATTATCAACAATCAAATCCATGAATTTAAAGTTGACGGTATTGTAGGCAGTCCCGAATTTATTTATGCTATGAAATCCGCTTCCAATTTTACGGTTTCCAATGACGAATTCGGCATTGTCTATATAAAAGAATCCGCTGCACACAGTCTTTTGGGCTATGAAAACGGATACAACCAGCTTCATGTTATTTTTGAAGAAGGCACGGACACAAAAGCGGTTATCGGCAAGATTGAAAATATCTTAAAGCCCTATGGGTTTAAAAACGGAATAGAACGAAAGGATCAGCTCAGTCATACCATGATTAATGCTGAAATCAAACAGCAGGAAAGTATGGCCTATATGTTTCCTGTATTGTTTTTGACGGTAGCAGCTATGGTGATCTATTTTATGCAGAGAAGACTGATCAGCAATCAGCGTACGCTGATTGGGGTTATGAAAGCTTTCGGGTACACAAACGGAAGGATATTGTGGCATTATGTGCAGAATTCTCTTTTAATTTCGGTCGTAGGGGCGATTCCCGGAAGCATTTTGGGGATATACCTGGGGATAGCCATGACTTCAATGTATAAGGATGTATTTACGATTCCTGTCATGCAGATTAGAATTTATTGGGATATATTATTCATCTGCATATCCCTAAGCATGGGATTTTGTCTGGTGGCGGGCTATAGTGCGGCCAAAAGGGTACTTGGGATTCAACCGGCGCAGGCTATGAGGGCCAAAGTGCCTAAGGCCGGCAAACGGATTTTAATGGAACGTATTCCGCTGATATGGAATCGTATTTCATTCGGGTGGAAAATGAGCATCCGCAACATTTTCAGAAGCCGTCAGAGGTCGCTCTTCACCTTAGTAGGCGTCGTATTTACAATTATGTTTTTTATGGTGACCTTATTCTTTCTGGATGCATTTAATCATTTTTTAACCAAACAGTTTTTGGAGTTTCAAAGGCATGATTACAAGGTGGTCTTTTCAAAGCCGTCATCCTATCAAGATGCCTTGGAGCTTACCCATGTCGAAGGCATCAAAAAAGTGGAGCCTATTATAGAGATGCCTGTAGAAATTAAAAACGGCTGGAGGAAAGAAGGTACCACAATGATTGGTGTCGTAGACCATAATTCATTTTATCAATTTATTGATGAGCATGGCAATGGGGTGGAGACGCCGGAAAAAGGCATCTTGATGGCCCATAACCTGGTTAGCGAGCTTGGTGTAAGGCCGGGGGATACGGTGAAGGTGAAAGCTTATCTGGGGGGTATGGAAGAGAAAGAAGTGAAAGTGGCCGAGGCCATCAAACAATATGCAGGGTTTAACTGTTATATGAACTTGAAGGAAATGGGACAGCTGCTGGGAGAAGGTAAGTTTGCTACCGGTGCTTTGGTGAAAGCAGAAAGGGGAGCGGATGATGACATTATCAAAGCATTATTTGAAATGCCGGGCGTCGAAACGGTAGAAGGAAGATTAAAAGGATATCAGGATTTTATGCAGTACATGGATCTCATGTATGCTTTTATAGGGATCATGATTGTTTTCGGTATCATTATGGGATTTGCAATTATATTTAATTCTACGGTTATCAACATTATGGAAAGACGCAGAGAGCTTGCATCCCTCAAGGTATTGGGATATACACGCAGGGAGATTGAAAACACCGTGTTTAGAGAGAATATGCTTTTAGGCATGTTAGCGCTGGTTCCCGGTGTCATTGTGGGCAGAGCGGCGTGTGAGGCATTTGCCAAGCAGATGAGTGTAGAGCTGTTTACGCTTGAAGTCATTATTTATCCTAAAACCTATATGATTATTTTTGTTTGTGTTTTTGCATTTATTATACTGGCCCAGTGGGCCAATAAGAAAAATATGTCCGGTTTGGATATGGTAGAAGTGCTGAAAAACCGAGAAGGATAGGGTTTTAGTGGACAGCGTACAGGATACGGCGTACAGGGAAAAACCGTCCCATCCTGGCGGCTGTAAGCTAATAAAATGGGGGGATTGAAATGTTCAAGAAAAAGAATATGATCATAGGTATTGTCATATTGATTGTTATTGCAGGTCTTGTGTTTGCCGCTGTACAAGGGAATGTAGCCGATGTCCGGCTGGAAGCGGTGCAAAAAGGGGATATGCAGGAGGACGTAGAGCTGCGCGGCAAAGTAGAATTAAGGGATAAGAGAAAAGTATACAGTAAATTGGCCGGCATTATTGATGTCATTAAGGGGGAAGAGGGCCATGAGGTAGAAGCGGAATCTTCACTGCTTCAAATGGATATAGAAGATATGGATATTGCACTGGACAGGGCCTATGCGTCCTATGATGCCGCACAAGCGTCGTTGCAAGAGTTGAAAACCAGTATTAAGCCGGAGCAGATCCAACAGGCTCAAGTCCGGCTGGATCAAGCCAAAATTGGAGAAGAAGCGGCACAGAAAGACTTTGATTATAAAAAGGGACAATTGGATAAAAATCGGGCCTTATATGAAAACGGCGCCATCCCGGAACAGAGCCTGAAGGATACGGAGCGATTGTTTGAGACTGCCGAAAGTACGCTGCAAAATGCGCGGCAGACTGTGAAAGCGGCGCAAAGCAGTCTGGAATTGTTAAGAAAAGGGGTATCGGAAAGTGCGGTCAAAGCCGCAGAAGCCAATGTAAAACAGGCAGGGCTGCAGCTGGAAGAATTAAGGAACAATATCGGCAAGGCCAATGTATATGCGGGTATGAAAGGAACGGTGCTTACCAAATATGCGGAAGAAGGTATGGCGGTACAACCGGGTACTCTGCTTTTTGAAATAGGCAATTATGATACAGCCTATATCCGGGTGGATGTTTTGGTGGATGATGCGGCCAATATCGATATTGGTCAGAAAGCCATTCTATCGGGGGATGTTATAAAAGACAATAGGATTGAAGGAGAGGTCTATTATATCGCACCGAAAGCGGAAAGTCAGATATCCTCTTTAGGGGTTGAGCAGCAGAGAATAGAGATGAGAATAAAATACGATAATACGAAAGCGAACCTGAAACCGGGATACGGAATAGATGTGGATATCATCACCAAAGAGAATCCGGCAGCCCTTTTTGTTCCCGATAAGGCCGTATTTAAGCTGGACGGTCAGGAAAGTGTCTTTGCTGTCAACGACGACGGTAAGCTGGTATTGAGAGCAGTAAAGACAGGGATGGAAAATGAAGATGATGTGGAGATACTTGAAGGATTAACGGAAGGGGAGCAAGTGGTAGTTGACCCTGAAAACAATTTGGAGCCCGGAATGAAGGTAAAATAAAACAATCAAACAGGGGCCGGTTCTTCGTTCTAGAACGAAGAACCGGCCCCTGTTTGATTGTTTTATTTTACCTTCATTCCGGGCTCCAAAT
>JAKSBV010000061.1 GCA_022360955.1 Bacillota bacterium | reverse complement strand
AGAACCGTCTACCTTAACAATGCCTGTATCCATGCAGTGGGTCGTTATGTAAGAGTACGCCCCGTTAATCATGTAAAAGATAAAAATGCCCTTTTCCTCAGTAAAAGAAAACAGAGAATAAGCCACAAAACAGTGCAGCACATCGTAAAAAAATATCTTAAACAAGCTGGTTTGGATATTGAAAAATATTCAGTCCATAAACTGCGCCATACTGCAGCTACGTTAATGTATAAACACGGAAATGTAGACATAAGAGCATTACAAGAAATCCTGGGACACGAAAAGCTTTCTACGACTGAAATTTATACGCATGTTGACAATGAGCAGCTTAGAAATGCGATCAATCAGCATCCCCTTGCCAATTTGAGTGAAGAAGAATAATATAAGACAGAGGCTGCATGAAAGCAATCATGATAGTCTCTACGGCTCACCCGTATGCTTGAAATTCTTAATCATCCTCCGGCAGGATTGTATCAATCTTAATGGTTCTATATTCTGCCCCACTCTCAAGACATCGTCCGCAATTATCGCAGATTTTTCGTTTATTTAAATCACAGATATTACATTCTCCACATTCTATACACGTTTTACCTTCCTCAAGTACGCATTGTCTTAACGGCATTTTTTAATCCCTCATTTTCAGTTCACAATTCATTGTTGTATGAACCCATTCTAACATAATGGTTCCAAAAATCAAGGGTCTTGAATCTTGAACTACTGCACAGGAATCTTAATTTTCTGCCCCGGCGAGAGCATGGCTGTTTTCATATTGTTTTCAGTCATGATTTTATAAATAAACGCCCTGATATCTTCACCATTCGGATTGTATTGCCGAGCAATATGCCATAATGTATCTCCGGCAGTCACATGGAAATGTATGTAATCCCTTTGGGCCTTTCCTTGTACCGGTGTCTGATTGAGTAGAAATACGATTATGATCCCTGCTGCTATCAAAATAGATGCAATAAACCCGATAAATCTTTTTTTATTAACGATTTTAACCTTTACCACTTTATTCATTTGTGTTACCCCCTCCACATTCAAGAACAAATGTTCTGTCTTCATTGATTATACCAGAACATTCGTTCCCGGTCAATAATTTTTTCAAAAAAAAGCGAACATTCGTTTGATAAATTTTGCAATATATGTTATAATGTCTACAAAATATATATGAGAGGTGTACAAACTTATGACTAAAAAATTAACTGAAAAGCAGCAGTTGATCTTAGATTTTATAAATGCTCAGATTAAGGAAAAAGGCTATCCCCCTTCCGTGCGTGAAATATGCACTGCGGTTGGATTGAAATCTACATCTACGGTACACGGATATCTTCAAAGATTAGAAAAAAAAGGATTGTTACATAAAGATCCTTCTAAGCCCAGGGCGTTAAGGGTTGTCGAACCCAATACCGCCGCAAACCGTAGAACAAACACGACACTGCCGGCCAAAGAGCTTATTGACGTGCCGATTGTCGGTAAGGTTACAGCCGGGCAGCCGATTCTGGCTGTTGAAAATATAGAAGATACCTTTCCCCTGCCGGTAGAAATTGCACAAAACCAAGAGGTCTTTGCACTGCATGTAAGCGGAGATAGTATGATTGATGCAGGTATACTGGACGGTGATCTGGTGATTGTACGACAGCAAAACATTGTAAATGATGGAGATATTGCAGTGGCACTGATTGAAGATGAAGCAACCGTAAAACGGTTCTATAAAGAAAAGGGGTATTTTAGATTGCAGCCTGAAAATCAGTTTATGGAACCGATTATTGTCAAAGAAGTATCCATTCTCGGAAAAGTGGTTGGGGTATTTAGAAAACTGTAAAATACAAGCGTATGGTGTACAACGTGAGAAGCCTTATAACGGATGGTTCGGTATTTGAATAAGCCCCTTAACAAAATACTATCTTTGATATATAATGTTATTAAATGACACTACGGAGGTAAAAAGCAATGGAGAATGATAAACTTTTTGACTTAATGACCAAAATGTATTCTGAGTTCTCAATTGATTTAAAAACGATTAGATCTGAACTTTCAACTGATCTAAAAACAATTAAAAATGAAGTTCAAAAAAACAGCAGCAATATTCAAAAAAACAGCAATAATATTGAGAAAATCTTAATGCTGCTTGAAAACGATACAAACCGGAAAATCGACGCTCTATTTGACGGCTATAAATCTGTTAAAGAACAGCTTACCGAAATTGATGCTAAAGTCGATAAAATTGCTCAAAAAGTTGAATGTCAAGAAGTTGAAATCCGTGTCATCAAGGGCGGTAAAGCCTAATTGCTCATAGGTAAAAAGAAAGGCAGGATCGCAGTAAAACAGGTAGAATATTCATAACATACTATGAACTATTCTACCTGTTTTATTCATATTACTATATTTTCGCGACCATATTCTTAGCAATTCATTTCCAACTGTTTTTGATCCACCATTTTCTGTACCGCAATCATAATCCCCAGCTTTGCATAATCCCATGTCAAACCGCCCTGCATATATGCAATATATGGAGGCTTGATGGGCGCATCGGCACTCAGTTCAATAGACGCACCTTGGATAAATGCACCGGCGGCCATGATAACCTGAGAATCATAGCCGGGCATATCCCACGGTTGCGGGTCTACAAACGAATCAATCGGGGCACCGTTTTGAATACCCTGACAAAAGCTAATCACCAATGCAGGCGCTTCTAACTTTACCGCTTGTATAATATCCGTTCTGGGCTCATCCGGACCGGGGCATACTTCAAAGCCCAGCCTTTTAAAGACTGCTGCACAGAAAATGGCGGCTTTCAAGCTTTGTGCAACAATATGCGGTGCCATGAAAAACCCCTGAAACAGATGCCGGTTTAATCCGAGTGTGGCACCGCATTTTTTACCGATGCCCGGTGATGTCAAGCGGTATGCTGCTAATTGTACATATTCTTTTTTACCTACAATATATCCGCCTGTAGGTGCCTGCCCGCCCCCGGGATTTTTAATTAATGATCCTGCCGCCAGGTCGGCCCCCACCTCCGTGGGTTCTACGGTTTCGACAAATTCACCATAGCAGTTGTCAACCAGACATATGGTATTGGGATTCACCTCTTTGATGATCTCAATCACTTTGCCGATCTCTGCGACACTGAGAGACGGTCTCCAGTCATATCCCTTGGACCGTTGAATAATGGCTGCTTTTGTATTCTTATCAATGGCGGCTCGTATGGCATTAAAGTCAAGCGTGCCTTCCGGGGTAAGCTCTACCTGCCGGTATTTTACGCCTAATTCCTTTAATGAGCCGTTATTTTCACCTCTGATCCCGATGACTTCTTCTAACGTATCATAGGGCTTCCCCGTAACCGAAACCAGCGTATCACCCGGTCTTAATACACCAAAAAGGCATAATGCAAGGGCATGGGTGCCGGAAATAATATGATGCCGCACCAGTGCATCTTCACACCGGAAAACATCCGCATATACGGCATCCAACGCTTCCCTGCCCAGATCATCATACCCGTAGCCTGTTGTTTCGGTAAAATGGCTTTCGCTAATGCGATTTTTTTGAAATGCTTTTAACACTTTATATTGATTAAATTGACTTATATTTTCCACTTCGGCGAATTGCCGTGCAATCTGCGCTTCCGTTTCTTTACATAAACGATAAACTTCCTGACTCACACCGAATTCTTGTGCCAACAATGCTGCAACATTCTTCATATGTATATCATCCTTCCCCATTGCTGCAAATCATTACTGCGTATAGTCTAACATAATCCTATCGGTTACGCAATAATACTTTTGAATCGCCCTGTTATCGCTGAACACATAAGTGATCAGCGTTCTGTACATAATAATAAAATCGAAATGGTTAATAATGAACCTTACATTGCAAATTGCATATGGGAGGATTAGCATGATTATCATTTATCATTGTTCGGGAGGTTCTCATTCTTCGATTCTTGCAGCCCATATTCATATAGGCATATTGCCCGGTGATAGAATCCCAAGCCCTCAGGAGATTGTGGAAAAAACAAACTTCGATACTGCCTGCAGAAAAGAATGGGGACTTGTCAAGGTTGTCGGAACGGACGAACATCAAAATATGATTTGTACCATGGGCAGGCGATTCAGTACGGATATTGTGATACAGGCTTTAAACAGTTTTCACAGGATTGCAGGGGTAAAAGAAGAGTTGCAGCTGATCAATATACATACAAATGTAAACTTCCTGATGAAAATCGGGGGTGCACTGTCCAGAGGGTTTAAACTAGTATCAATCGGCAGGCCATTGGTCTTAAAAGGTTCTTTAATGGCATACCGTGATATTGCTGAGGTTGTGAACAATGTAAAAGATAGGCTGTACCATCATGAATGAAAAGATTTTTATCTTTTTTGTAAAATCATATTGTATTTTTATTAAAAAAAGGACTATTCTTGATTGATATGGAATAATAGAATTAGATTAACGTTATGTTCATGCAAGAACAAGGGGGAAAATAGTTGAAGGCTGAGGGCTGAGAATACAGTACTAACAGATGCTAAAACAGCTTATCATTTATTCTTTACGAAAGGTACCCGAACGGTTCGGGTTTATAATTTTAGGAGTGATACGGTGTGAGGTTAAAAGTTATTGCATGCAAAGTTTTGTTTCGTGAGTTGAGTCTGATTGCATCAGCATCGAAAAATTTCATAGATATCACGTATATGCGGCAAGGATTTCATAACGAACCTGATCTATTGCGGGAAAGAGTACAGCATGAGATCGATAAAATTGATAGCGGTGAAGACTGGTATACTTGCAAACCCTATATAGATAATGATTTCGATGCTATTTTGCTGGGCTATGGACTGTGCAGCAACGGTATTATGGGCCTCTCTTCCCGCAAATACAGGCTTGTGGTTCCCAAAGGTCATGACTGTATAACACTCCTATTGGGTTCTAAAGAAAAATACAAAGCATATTTTGACACCCATAAGGGCATCTACTGGTATTCCGGCGGTTGGATCGACAATACGCCGATGCCTGGGAAGGCCAGATACGACGCTGTTCGCAATACGTATGCAGAAAAATACGGTGAAGAAAATGCAGATTATCTGATGGAAATGGAACAAAATTGGTATAATGAATATCAGTGGTGTACCTTTGTGGATTGGCCGGAATTCGATAATGCGGAATATAAAGCATACACCAAGCAAAGTGCCGAATTCTTAAAATGGAATTACGACGAAGTCATAGGCTCCAAATCTTTACTGACTGATTTCTTAGAGGGAAACTGGGATGAATCCGAATTCCTGATTGTCCCTCCGGGTAAAACAATAGAACCGTCTTATGATGAAAATGTCATTGGCATACAAGAAAAGAACAATGTCATCAAAAAAGACTAGAACCATGGATAATGATCCATGGTTCCGTTGTCATGTAAAATCCTAACTATTTCATTCTTAACTTTTAATTACAACTCGTATACCCGTTCAGCCGGAAGCACCAAAATATTATTCTTATCCAACACTTCCGCCGCCCTTTCCGGTTCTTCCACACGAAGGATCACCAAGGCCTTGTTTGTTTCTTTACCGACAAAAGCATACATATACTCTATACCAATGGAGGCACTGCCAAGTATCTTTAAAGCTGCTGCCAATCCGCCGGGTTCGTCAACAACCGAAATCGCAATTACATTGGTACGACTTACGGTAAAGCTGTTATCCTTTAATACTTTTTCAGCTAATTCCGGTTCGTTGACAATTAACCTGAGAATGCCGAAATCAGTGGTATCTGCAATAGATAAAGCACTGATGTCAATACCCTCTCTGCCCAAAATCTCTGTGACTTCAGCCAGCCTTCCCGACTTGTTTTCCAGGAATACAGAAATTTGCTTTACTAACATAGAACTTCCCTCCTAAGTATATTATATTTTAAGAGTAAATATTTACCCTTAAGGATTATGAGAAAATAGCGGACGATTAAACATTTCTCTTATCAATAACCCTCTTTGCCTTACCTTCGCTTCTGGCTATTGTTTTTGGCTCTACAAGCCGAATTTTAGCCGAAATACCTAATGTACTTTCGATTTTATCTTTTATCCTACCTTCCAATTCTTCCAGGCGCTTTACCTCATCGGAAAATAGCTTGTCGGATATTTCTACTTGCACCTCAAGCGTATCCAATGTACCCACCCGGTCAACAATCAACAGATAGTGGGGGGCTGTTTCTCCAATGTCCAGAAGCACACTCTCGATCTGTGACGGGAACACATTGACACCGCGAATAATGAGCATATCGTCCGTGCGTCCCGACACCCTTTCCATTTTAACCAGCGTACGTCCGCAATCACACTTTCCATAAGTAAGGGCGGAAATATCCCTTGTTCTATATCGGATAAGAGGCAGCCCTTCTTTAGTAATCGTTGTAAAGACCAGCTCCCCTTTCTCACCGGCAGGCAGTACCTTTCCTGTTTCCGGATCTATAATTTCCGGGTAAAAATGGTCTTCCGGTATGTGCATACCGTTTTGACATTCACACTCATAAGCCACCCCGGGACCAATGACTTCACTAAGACCGTATATGTCAATCGCAAGTATGCCCAGCTTATTTTCTATTTCTTTTCTCATATTATCCGACCATGGTTCGGCGCCGAATACCCCGGCTCTAAGTTTAAGGTCTTGCGGACCGATTCCCATTTCGTCCAGTGTTTCTGATAAAAACAACGCATAGGAAGGTGTACATGCTAAAACATTGGTGCCAAAGTCTTTCATAATCTGTATTTGTCTTTGGGTGTTGCCGCCGGAGATGGGAATGACGGAAGCCCCTAGATACTCTGCGCCGTAATGTACGCCCAGCCCGCCGGTAAATAACCCGTAACCGTATGCGACTTGAATAAACGAATCTTTGGTTGCACCCGCAGCGGCAAGTGTTCTTGCCATCACTTCCGACCATACT
The DNA here is from genome assembly GCA_022360955.1 of Bacillota bacterium. Lineage (GTDB taxonomy): Bacteria > Bacillota > Clostridia > SK-Y3 > SK-Y3 > JAKSBV01. The sequence continues at coordinate 1,757 of JAKSBV010000061.1, read as the reverse complement.
GTAATGTCATTTCTCGTGTATCCGACAACTGTTTGTTTGCCGGTTGTGCCTGAAGACGCGTGAATCCTAACGATCTCAGACATGGGTGCTGCAAATAACCCGTAGGGATAATTGTCCCGCAAATCCTGTTTATAAGTAAAGGGCAGCTTACTTAAGTCTTCAATCGACGTAATATCCTCCGGGACCAGGCCGGCCTTTTGCATCTTATCCCTGTAAAAGGGGACATTGTGGTAAACACGTTTTACGGTATTGATCAAGTTTTTCGATTGCAATTGCCTCATTTTTTCAGTAGACATGTTTTCACATGACGGATTCCAAACATTCACGTATACAACCTCCTCTTATATAGTCCGGGGTGCGTTATTTACGGTTCATAGACAAGAATGACCGCTTCACTGCCGGCTATTTTATTGCATATCCTAACGCAAAAGCTTTCCTGTTGATATCCAGAAATTTTGGAGGCACTGTTTTTTCAATAGCTGCCATCCACTCTTCTTCGTCAATATCGGTATATTTTGCCATCACACCCAATAGAACGACATTGACCGCTTTCACATTACCGGCCTCCATTGCAAGCTTAAGCGCATCTACAGCAACCAGATTCGAACATACATCTCCAAGTCTTTCTATGATTTTCTCCGGATATTCTTGGCTCCCTATAATAACCGGCATAGGATCAATTTGCTGTGTATTGGCAATCATCTTTCCGTCTTTCCTTAAGAAAGGCAGCCATCTCAAGGCTTCAAGCTCTTCAAATGCCAGGATAATATCGGCTTCTCCCTTCGGTACGATCGGCGAATAGATTTTTTCACCATATTTTACATAGGTTACGACACTGCCCCCTCTTTGCGCCATCCCGTGCACTTCGGACATTTTTACATCATAACCTCTTGCCAATACTACATTCCCAAGGATTCTACTGGCCAATAGCGTACCTTGCCCCCCTACGCCTACAATCATTACCGACGTTTGTTTAGCCATTGATATCACCAACCTTTTCTATTGCTGAACATTTACATACTTTTAGACATAGCCCGCAGCCATTGCACAAGGTTATATCAATCGCTATTTTACCGTTTTTATTTGAGATTACAGGACATCCTAAACGCATACACATTTTACAATTCGTACACTTTTCTTGATTGATCGTTAACGGCCCTTCAAATGTTACATGCTTTAATAATGCACAAGGGCGCTGGGATATAATAACGGAAGGTTCTTCCGCAGCCACTTCTTCTTTTACCACCTGTTCAAAGGTCTCCAAATCAAAGGGATCTGCCACCTTGACCCTTTCTACGCCCACCGCATATGCCAGTTTAAGCAGGTCTGCCTGTTTTGTTGGCTCGCCTTTAATCGTTATTCCTGTCGTCGGATTCTGTTGGTGCCCTGTCATACCTGTGATAGAATTATCCAGTATAATGACAGTGGAATTACCTTTGTTATAGACAATATCAATTAATCCCGTGACACCGGAATGCATGAATGTCGAGTCACCAATAACGGATACAAGCTGTTTGGCAAATTCTTTTCCTCTCGCTTTTTCCATCCCCAGCGAACCGCTCACACTGGCACCCATACACACGCACGTATCCATGGACTGCAACGGAGGTAATGCCCCCAGGGTATAACAACCTATATCTCCGCTTACAACAAGCTTTAATTTGTTAAGCACATAATACATCCCGCGGTGTGGACATCCCGGACACATCACCGGTGGTCTGACCGGAATATCTGCTTCTATTTTAAAAGATTCTTGT
>JAKSBV010000443.1 GCA_022360955.1 Bacillota bacterium | reverse complement strand
TTTGATTGGGTCTTACACGATCGTCCTTACCCTTTTCATTGATAACATCGAACAAACACTGTTTTTCTTCATTCCAAAACTCTCTTTCAAAAGCCTTTCTAACCTTATTTGCAGTGTCATCGTATTCCCTGTACTCTTCTTGATTATGCTGCGCAATATGGGACATAATTTTGAGTGCATTATACCATAACGCATTAATCTCTACCGCTTTACCATGTCTTGGCGTGACCACCCAATCATCCACTTTTGCGTCCATCCAGGTCAACTGGGTACTCTCATCTCCTGCATAAATCAAACCGTCTTGATCCGACTTTATATGATAATGCGTTCCTTCCTTATAAGACCGGATAATCTCCTTAAGCCCGTCATAAAGATATCGCTTGACAAATTCATAATTTTTGGTATATTGTAAATATTTATAAATCGCTTGAAAATACCATAATGCGGCATCAACAGTATTGTACAAAGGTTTCTGCCCGGTATCGGGAAACATATTCGGAACCAGACCGTCCTTGATATACAGCGAGAAAGTATATAAAATTTCTTTGGCATCTTCATATCTTTTAGAGGTCAGCGCAAGCCCCGGCAACGCTATCATTGTATCCCTGCCCCAATCGGTAAACCACGGATATCCGGCAATAATGGTTTTGGAATGCGTGGATTCCCGTTCAACAATAAAGTGATCACAAGCTCTTACCAAAGCCTTGGCGAATTCATCCTGATACCCTGCATTCTCCATTAAAGAAAATATTCTTTGGGTTTCAAATGCCAGCACTTCCGTTCCGTCACACTGTTCCCATTGTCCTATACCGGCAGTGATGGTAATCCTTTTAACGTCTTCGGGATTTACGGTCACTTCAAAAATTCCAGGAATATAGTGATCCTCAAGAAAATGTAACCCTCTTTCTTTTTCTACCGCATACTCCATATTATGAAAATAGACATTGTCCTGCTGCATAAACGTGCCTTCATTGATATTGATAAAAATATCTTCCTCATAGTAGGGAACATTTAAAACGGTTCCCCGTACTTGTGCTTTTTGCGCAAACTTTAAATGCTCGCTAACAGAATTAAAATGGTGATCTCTAAAATTAACTAACGGTGCGATCCTCAGCTTACACCCTTTTGCCCCCGATTTAATGTCGTAAACGATTACCACCTTATTCTGTCCGTAAACCATACATATTCTTTTCTCAATCAAGACATCTTCAACCGCATAAACATAGGTGGGAATCGGATCAATGACAAACCGCTGCAAATGGTGATATCCCTTGCTGAGATGTCCCGGCGTTTGATTGGTATATAAATCATATGTAGTATCATTAATAACAACACTTTCATCTACTTTTGAAAAAATCAAGTGTCTCTTTACGGGCGCTTTTAACGAGGCCGCCAGCAGTCCATGATACCTTCTCGTATTGGCACCGATCACCGTAGATGAACAAAAGCCGCCCATGCCGTTCGTAAGCAGCCATTCTCTTTGTATGCCCTGCTCAAAAGTTCTCCAATCGCCTTTTCCGAACTCCATGTTACACCTCCTGATTTTTCAATTGATATTATTCATTATTTGCGCTTGAGGTCATTTTTACCTGTCTCTCTTCCGGTCTATCTTTCACATCAGCATAATGTCCTATTCTCTTCTCATCTTCGGATAATACTTCGTCAAAAATCAATCCGGCAATCATGGACGCCAGTTTATCGGTATCGTGTCTGATATAGGTATGAAAAACCTTTAAAATATTACCTTCCAACAGTTTTATATTCCCCCGTTCGAATCTGCTCCTATCTATGGTCACAGGCTGAGCACCGTCATCAATATACGGTTCCAATAACGCTTGGGGCACTTCCTGCTTATTTACAATACAATAGTCAATCAGTCCCTTTCCTGCATGTTTCTCAATGGCTGCAATATGGTCATAGGCAGAATAGCCTTCCGTCTCTCCCGGCTGCGTCATAACATTACAAATATACAGTTTAGCTCCATTACTATTTCTGATTGCTTTGACCACACCTTTGACCAACAGATTGGGTAATATGCTGGTATATAAGCTTCCGGGGCCTATGATAATCATATCCGCTTCAAAAATTGCCTCTACGACCTCCGGCAAAGGAATAACATGCTCCGGCATTAAATAGACCTTTTTGATCGGACTATTGTGTATAAGCTTCTGCTGTCCGATTTTCGATTCGCCGCAAACCTTTACGCCGTTCTCAAGAACAGCACAAAGCTGTATATCCTGAAGCGTAACGGGAAGCACACGCCCGGTCACTGCCAAAACATCGCTCACCTTTTTAATCGCTTCTTCAAAATTGGAAGAAATACCGTTCATGGCAGCAAGAAACAGGTTGCCAAAACTTTGTCCTTTTAATGACCCCTCCGTAAATCTATATTGTAAAAGTTGTTCCATAATAGGCTCTGTACTTGCCAAAGCCAAAATACAGTTTCGTATATCTCCCGGGGGCAGCATACCCAGGTCCTGTCTCAGCAGCCCCGACCCGCCCCCATCATCGGCAACCGTAACAACTGCCGTAATATTGGACGTATATTTTTTTAGTCCTCTCAGCATTGTGGAAAGACCTGTACCCCCTCCTATTACAACAATCTTAGGTTCTTGAATGTGGATATTTTTCCCATATGCCGAATGGTCGATTCCGTTATCATCGGATATACCCTTTAATCTATTATGATGAAATAATCTCTTCATTTTTTTTATCCAATATAGTCGCCCTTTATTAATGACCTCAACCCCCTCTTTTAATGTCCGCAATCCTATTGCACTTACAATGACAGTGCCTATCATGTATTTTAAGGTTGCAGTGTGCTATCTTTTATTTACCCCTTTTCGCATCCTTATCCATATCCCGATGTTCAATAACAACACTGTGTTCTTGCTCTGCCAGTGTCTTGTACAATTGTTCCGCAATTGTAACGGAACGATGCTTCCCTCCTGTACAGCCGATAGATATGACCAGCTGGGATTTTCCTTCTTTGATATAGTTGGGTATCAGAAATGCCACCATCTCTTTCAGCTTATCCAAAAATCCTGTTGCCTCAGGCCATTTTAGAACATAATTTTTAACATCATCATTTTTTCCCGTGAATTTTTTTAAGGATTGAATGTAGTAAGGATTGGGAATAAAACGCACATCAAAAACGAGGTCCGAATCCAGGGGTATGCCGTATTTAAATCCAAAAGATAGTATCGTAATAATAATGCCTTTATAATGTTTGCCTTCGGCAAATATATCTGTGATTTGTTCTTTTAGTTGACGAGGCAATAAATTGGAAGTATCAATAATATGATCTGCTCTACTTCTCACATTTTGTAATAAATCCCTTTCCTTTTTAACGGCTTCTACAATTCTGCCGTCAGGAGCTAAAGGATGTTTTCTGCGGGTTTCTTTATACCTTTTAATCAATACTTCATCTCTTGATTCCAAAAATAAAATCTCATATTCATACTTCGTTTCTTTTAATGTTTCCAGACCGCTGAACAGATCGTTAAATAGATCTCCCCCTCTTATGTCCATAACCAAGGCAACTTTTTCGATCTTTTCACTTGATTGGAAACAAATTTCTGCAAATTTCGAAATCAATGCCGGAGGCATATTATCTATACAATAAAAGCCCAAATCCTCCATAAAACGTATCGCTTGACTTTTTCCCGCCCCCGACAAACCTGTGACAATGACAAATCTCATTTGTTTCACCTCGCATCATTTGCTTATACTACCCACTATGATTCACCCGCTATTTGCTAAAATCATTCTTCCCCTACTGCCTTTATCTCTGTCTGCAGCTCTACACCAAACTTCTCTTTTACCGTTTGCTGTATATGTTTTATCAAATCCAATACATCCTGTGCTGTTGCATTTTCACTATTGACAATAAAACCACAATGCTTTTGGGAAACCTCCGCACCTCCAATACGGTACCCTCTTAACCCGCTGTCTTGAATCAGCTTTCCGGCAAAATATCCTTCCGGTCTGCGAAATACGCTCCCTGCGCTCGGCAGCTCCAAGGGCTGCTTGTCTTTCCTGCATTGATTCAAATAACCCATTTTTTCCTTAATTTCATCTTTGTTTCCACAATCAAGTTGAAACTTTGCACTGAGTACAAATTTATTTGTCCCCTGAAACATACTTGTTCTATATCCGAATTGATGCTGCTCTCCTTTGGCAGTACGGCAAATGCCATCTTCATCGATATATCTGGTTTCAATAATCACGTCTTTTATTTCGCCCCCATAAGCCCCGGCATTCATAACAACTGCACCGCCCAGCGTACCCGGAATTCCGGCAGCAAATTCCAATCCGGTTAACCCATGCTCCCAAGCTGCATTTGCCAATTTGGAAAGCAACACACCCGATTCGCATTCTATATAATCTGCTGAAACCTCCAAATGCTTTAGGCAGTTAAAGGTTTTTATCACGACCGCCCTCATCCCTTTGTCCCGCACTAACAAATTCGAACCGTTGCCCATAATAAAATAGGGAATATTTCGCGCACGACATAATTTAATAATGGAAAGTACCTGTTCACTATTTTGGGGTAATACCAGTATATCGGCACATCCTCCAATTTTAAAAGACGTATGATTTTTCATGGGTTCGTTGAATCGTATTCTAGGGTTTTCTACAAATTCTTTTAAGTCATCGATAAAGTCCTTATATCTCTCCACGCTTCGCCCTCCGCATTTTTTCCGTTTTTACATTTTATATAAGTTGAATAAAATCATTGCTATAAAACACGCAATGCTTTAGAATGATTCAACTTATAAAATCAAGGAAATATATTAAACTTTAATAAAGCATTGTATAACATGTAAAGTTCAATATATATAGATATTTAGCGTTTAATATATTTTATTCTATCCGAATGATTACAACAATATGTCAAAATATATTTATTTGGTCCGCCCTGTGCCGCATCAAATAAATGTTGTTTCTTCTACCCATAAATTCTTTTTGTGTTCAATCTATATTATACCAAAAAATAAGTGCATATAGAAAGTCTATATGCACTTATTTTTTAAAAATGATTATGAAAACATTATCAAAGGACTCACTATCTTCTTCCCAGCATGGCCGCACCTATGATTCCTGCATCATTTCCCAATACTGCCGTTTTTATCTGCGTTCGCGCCACATCCTTACAATATACATGTATCTCCAGCCATTCTTTTAAGGGATTGATCAAACGATCGCCCTCCTTGCAGATACCGCCGCCAATGACCAGCACCTCAGGCTGAAATATGTTGATAACATTGGTGAGTCCCTCCCCAAGGTACTTTATATAATTATTGACCACATTGATACCGACTTTATCTCCCGCTCTTTGTGCATCAAAAGCAGTTTTGCCGTCAATTTTATCCAGATCTCCATCTACCAATTTATTGATAAGGGAATCGGGATTCATTTTCGCTGCGTGCTTTGTTTGTCGAATCAAGGCCGTTGCCGACCCATAAGCTTCCCAACATCCTTTTCTGCCACAGGTACATTGTTCCCCGTCCATGTGAATGACGATATGTCCTAATTCACCGCCGGAATCATTAAATCCGCTATATATTTTTTTATCGATGATAATGCCGGCACCAACCCCCGTTCCCAGCGTAATAGTGATCGAATGGTTTGCCTCCTTGGCCGCACCGGCTATCGCTTCTGCAAGTGCCGCACAATTCGCGTCGTTGTCAATATATACGGGCAAATTAATATATTTTTGAATTTCCGTTCTCATCGGCACATTTTTAAAATTGATATTATTCGTATAAACAAGAATACCTTTCTCCTTGTCCGGCGTTCCGGGACTTCCTACACCGATTGCCTTTACATCTTCCACCGAATACCCTGCATCCGCTATAACCTTTACGGATAACTGGGCCATATCCTTCATAATCTCCGTATAATGCCTCCGGGCACCGGTGGGCACACTATCTTTGTGGAGAATATCTCCGCTTTCGGATACCAGACCTACGGCAATATTTGTGCCTCCTAAATCAATACCTATATACAATATTATAACCCCCTGCTTCTTTTTCTAAGTTCCAAATGATTCAACAGCTTTTGTGCAGATGTATTGATAATTAACTCTTCCGGAAAATCGATCTCTTTCAAAAGCTTATAAACTTTATCGAACTTTCCTACATCAAAGCTTATATGGGCATCACTATTCACAACAATTTTAACGCCTAGTTCCTTACATTTTCGGGCAATAATTTTACAATTCACTTCACTCCCTACTCTGGCAGTAAAAGAATGATTGTTAATTTCCACTAATTTATTATGTGCCTTTACAGCCTTTAACACTTTATCAAAATCATAGCAAAACACCGGATTGCCGCTGTGGCCTATGGCATCCACATAGGGATTTTCGATTGCTTTGATCCATGCATGGGTATGCTGTTCCACCGTACCGGGGGATACACAAACATCGTGGAAGCTTGCAATCACCCAATCCAGCTTTTCAAGATATTCTTCAGGCATGTCAATGCTCCCGTTCATATCCATAATATTGGCTTCCACACCTTTTAATATCTTTACACCGTCAATTTCTTCAGGAACCGTCTTTATGTTTCCAAAATGCCAGATATGAGGTGCGCCCTCCATTCCCACCCCATGGTCTGTAATCGCAATCATTTCCATTCCTTTTTTCGACGCTTCACGGGCCATTTCTTGAATGGTACTATAAGCATGTCCGCTTGCTACGGAATGGCAGTGCATGTCCACTAATATTTCCAAGAGTAATCTCCCTCACAATCTATACGTTTTTCTCAATTTCTTCCATTAGCTTTTGATTTAATGCTTCCGCAGCATTATAACCCATTTTCTTCTGCCTATTATTCATCGATGCGATTTCAGTAATAACCGCCAAATTTCTACCCGGTTTTACAGGAATGGTAAGAGACGGCACCTTTATGCCCAGTATGTCCGTATGCTGGTCCACCAGTCCTAACCTATCATATTGTTTATTTTGCTTCCACAATTCCAGTTGTATGACCAGGTCAATTTTTTCACTATCTTTGACTGCGCCCATACCGAAAATCTTCTTTACATCGATAATGCCGATGCCTCGAATTTCTATAAAATGCCTAATAATTTCCGGTGCACTTCCCAATAATATTTTATCTGAGACCCTTTTGATTTCTACAGCGTCATCTGCCACCAACCGGTGTCCTCTCTTGACCAGTTCAATAGCGGTTTCACTCTTCCCTACTCCACTTTCGCCTAGGATAAGCACTCCCTCTCCATATACTTCTACCAACACACCATGTTGGGTCACCCTCGGTGCGAGCTCAGTATAAAGATAGGCTATCAGCCTGCTCATGAATCGGGAAGTTCCCTGTTTCGTCTTTAAAATAGGGACAGCATATTTTTTTGCAACATCATACATTTCAGGAAAAATCTCCGATCCTCTGGTTACAATCACGACAGGAATTTTTCTTGAAAAAAGTTTATCAACACTCTCATATCTTCGTTCTGATGTCATATTGCGCAAATATGTGGTCTCTACCTTACCTATAATTTGAATTCTATTTGTGTCAAAATAATCAAAAAACCCGGCAATTTGAAGTCCCGGTCTGTTCACATCTGTTGTAATGACTTTAATTTCTTCGACGCTTTCATTGTTTAAGACATTTTCCAAGTCGAATTCATCAATAATTTGCTCCAAGGTAACAAAAAAAGAAGGTTTTTTCAAAATGATTCCCTCCTAAAAAATTTTTTCAAACAATTCCGTTCCGGCTCATTAGAGATAGCGCACTTTAAACCTTAAAATACATTTGAACAGACAACAACGGTTCTATGTTTTTTGTTCAGATATAAATACGATTTTAAAGTGAAATATCTAATATTATATCCTTTTTGTTTTACTTGTGAAATAGTTTTTATCCAAAAAAGCAACAATATCTTTATCGGATTCATAAGCATTTTTTATGTGAAGGCATGTATTTACTTCTCCAGTGTCTTTCATTCTTATATCATATCACCCTTTCGTTTTTAAGCCGCTATGGTATCATTATATAATTGATTTTGCCAAAAGTCCAGTCATAAAAAAGAGGCATTTTAGAAAAAACCATATGGCATAATAGTCTGCCCCCTTCCCCTATATCTCCACCCCTTTTCCCACCTCATGCAATGATACCGATATCATTTAAAAAGGCAGCCGGGTTATACCTGTTGAGGTTGACAGACTCTTCAATAAATTTTCTTTATCAATAGTCACACCTTTTATGTCAATGACATAATATATAATGAACTCAAAATAAAGGAGGTTAACGATATGTCAGAAATAGATGGAGGCGGAGGCGGATTTGGATTCTTTAACAGATCCACAATCTTGTTTTTCATTATACTTTTCCTATGCTTATTCTATAATAGGCCTTTTTTCTTCGGCGGTAGGTGCTAGCACTCTAAAATAATAGCATATTAAAAAAATCCGTCTGTTAATCGAACCCTTTTTATTTTTAGATAGAATGATTCATCATTCTATCTTTTTCCTTTGAACGCCGGTTTGCTTCGGCTTTTCCGGCGCACTTTCTCTCCGCTTTTTGTTTTGAGAGTATATACCCTGGTTGATAGAGAGCAGGGGAAGGTTTTGATGGTTTTAACTGTCAACTGTACACTGTCAACTGTCAACTAAATTGAATCTCTGATTCAATTTTGCCAGATAGGCCGGCCTCTGTCATTGCCAAATAAAATGTATAATCCCTCACCGCATATCATATAGTTTAGTAATGTTATAAAAATGCAGGAGGGATTCATATGTTCATAGATATCCCCATACTCTCTTTGGTACTTGTGATTACCATCCTGGTTTCAATTTTTTTTCTTTTACTCCTATTTCTTTGCTAAGCAATACAGGGCTGTCTAATTTGAAAGGGTCATTTCAAGCAATAATCCCCATCATTTTTTTTATATCCTCCGAAGCCATCTGAAATTTCGATTTTTCAATGAGGATATTTTTTCCTGTCATGATGTACGACGGAAATACTCGAATGGTTCCATAATAAAATACGTCATTCCTTAACTTGTACGTTGAAATGGCCGGGATGACATTTTGATTTGTTTTTCTTTTTGCAATCATATTAAGCGCTTTTTTGGCAACGTCCCCCATTAGCATAATGACTTTCAAGTTCGGGAACAAATTTATTTCTTTTTCTAAAATAGGTAAACTTTCCTCAATCATGCTTTTGGCTATTGTATACTCTGTTTTAGGTCTTTTGACCGCATTTGTAATATAGATTCCGTATGAAAGGATTTCATCAATAGAGCTTACTTGCACCCCAGCTTTTTGAAATAAGGGTATGGTGGTACTCAAATAATTGGGAGAAGGGCTCTTGCCGTAAAAATCATTATCGGGGTCCTCCGGCACCACCTCATTGATCATTACCGCCTTGATCATTTCAGCATCAACCGTTACACCGGAAAGCCGAATATCATTCTTGATACAAGCCGTTTTCGCAGATTCTTCTAGCACCTCTTGAATATTTAACAACATTGTCTTCACTCCTTTGTATGGTAGGGCTCTTTTGTATCATGCAAGAAGGGTCCACCATATTCTCTATCACTGTCATTGCAAACTATCTATCTGTTGTAAAATCCGTCAGTATCTTGCACAATACTGTCACTCTTACTCCTAACGTAAAAATACGTTGAGATTGACCAAATGATTAAAAAACCTGTCAAGAGACCTATCAACACTCTTTTATGCTGTTTTTGCACAATGCTCCCCCTTCTTGTCTCCAGCAATGATAACAACTGCAAAAAAAATGAGCTTGCCCTATAAACAAGCCGAATCTAAGCATCCTATAGATAACACACAGTTTGGTATTTATTTTTTTGTGCCATTGATGAAATTTGATGAAGACAGGTATGACTATAGATTTATTGATGAAGCCTATGTAACAAAAATATTATCGGATTAATAAATCAAATACCCATATTACCAATTACCAAAAGCTTCAGCTTCCGTTATTTCCATATCACCATTGGTTTTAATTGCCCCGGTGACTTCACCTTTTGATTTATGACCAACAATCTTAATTCTATACCGGCCTTTTTCAATGTCAATTGTAACACTATCTTTTTGACTTTGCTCAAATAGATTTTTGACTTCTCTATTCGGCGTTACAAGCACAACCTTAAACTTACCGCTGTCTATTTTTGACTCAAAATCAACGGTTAGCGTACCTTTTTCTTTCGCATCAATAATCCATAATGTATCATATCCTGAAAATCCCTCAAATGTCATGCTTAATTCGGTATTTTCCGTACCACCATTACAATATGAATAGCTAAAACTATCACTATCTCCTCCAATCTTTGAATAATCCGTATACACGCTTTCCTGCTTAGACAAATCACATCCGCACATTAGACCAAGCAGCAATACAATGACCATAAAACAAACTGCTATTTTGCGCTTCATCCTTTACTCAGCTCCTCCTATAAAAAACATTCTTACTTTAAAACAAGTATCACATTATATTTTACGCTATATATCTGCGTGTGTCTGATCTGTCTAATAAATTTTTTACACTAAAATTATTTTTCCACCTTCTATTCATTTCTTGTCGTTGTGTTTGCTTATAACACTATATAAAAACCCCTCATCTTCTAACCGATAAGGGGGTTACACTGGTGTCCCATCAGAAACTTGAACGCCGGATACCCAATTAAAAATCACTGGTATACAAGACCGGTGACTTTCTTTAGAATGTCCATAATTTCTTCATGTTTATTTGACCATGTAATTCAATAGTTTTATTCAATAAATTGCAAATAATCAATCTTGTATTCTCCAGTTTTAGCATCTTCTATTAATTTCGTAGTTACTCTCATGATCATATCTTGTGTATATACCTTAGAATCCTGCATTTTAAAAGCCTTTACTTTAAAATCCCATAATACTTTCACCGGTTTTGGATAGTTTAAATCGTGTATTTCTTTTTTTTCTATTGTATCTATGATCTGGATAGATATTAAGTTCCTATTGAATTCTTTTAAATAATTTATATTATCATTTTGGGCAATCCATTCATTCGTAAAGAAGTTCTTTAAAATATCTTTTTGATATAAAAGCTCCTTATCTTTATTTGTCTTCAAGCCATTCATTAATCCAAAAAGATTTTTTATTTCATTAAAACCTTTTGCGCCATCTACTTCATAATAAAACTTATTATATTGGGTATCTTCCCATTTATAATATGTGTTTTCACTCACTATCTCATATTTTCTACTATAAACAATTAATTCTAGGATATTGTCTCCTGTTACATCTTTAAAATTAAATTTAGGAGCTAAATCACTAAAAACTAATTGATATTTATGACCATCCCATCTAAAAATGTGGATTGGTTTTTCTTGTGTCTGATCGCCCCAAGTTGTAATTTCCGGTATAGCATCACTGTTAATGTCTGCGACTAATATATTTAAATCCCACCGCGGTGTATAAGGTGCTAAAAAATTAAACCTTTGATCTGGTTTTAAGGTGAATATCTTGTTATCTTCATGAATTACTTTAACTATATATCCTTTGTTTTCTTCATCAGCCAGTATTTCTATTTTTTCCTTAATCCCATCTCCTGTAGTATCTTTATTAATAACTTGTATTAGTTTGTATTCATCTCCATACACATCTGCGTTTTTTGAGATAACTATTATGGTAAAAGCAATAGTAATAAATAGTATTATTTTTTTAACAATAAAGTTTGCTTTTTTCATTACTCATCCACACCTTTTATAAATTCACAACTTTATTTTGCCCCATAAAAATATTAATATCTATTACACATCAATTTACTATCTGCTGTACGTATTCTGTTGAATTGGCCTCCCGCAATACGGTAGAATTTAATGATGGTAGTTCATTTTCAGGCAGCTTTAGTATCAATGTACCAACAGCTTCGGTACTGACGGTGGACATTTGTCCTCAATTTTAGCCGGACAAGAATTTGATACACCATCCCTCAGTAAGCGACTAAGACACGCTGACACAACTACTAAAATAAATATTTACAATCATGCATTAGAAAGCGCCGGTCAACAGGCCGCAAATAGCATGAATAACTTATTTAACCCAAGAAAAAAGGACAGGCAAACCAACCTATCCTCTTATTTTTTAGTAGCTGTTTCACACAACAAAAAAGTCCTGAATATCCAATGCTTTCCGTTATGGTGTCCCATCAGAAACTCGAATCCCGGACAACTTGATTAAGAGTTGAACTGAACAAGCGCTAGTATTTTTGAAACTCCTTTAGCCTTTTTCTAGACTTTTAGTTGTAAAAAATGGACGCTAGTGTGAAGAAAAAATTTTTCCTTATTTTCTGCGACGATATATTTCTTCAACTATTTCTTTTACCCTAGTGCTTTCTTGTATTTCTTTTCTCTCCCTTGTATAATCTCCCTCTCCAGTGTCAAATTGTTTTATAAAGTATGTCATCCCTATTGGACCTAGTTCTCTACTTAATGCTTCTATCCCCTTTTTCCGTATTACATTTGGTTCTCTATTCGTTACTTTCATACTGTATCACCTCCATAAACCACTGAACTGGGTGCATTTTAAAAGACTAAACGATCTTTTAGTATCTTGGGTAAACTATTCTTCAATATAAAATAAATCTATGTGCGTTCTGCGGCTGCCCTATAACTTCGAAACTGGTTCATCTTTTGCCGATATCAGTATAGTGCACGTCACTTTTAAACTAAAAAAATTGAAGATAGTAGCTATTTCACATAACAAAAAAAGCTTTGAATATTCAAGGCTTTTTATTATGGTGCCCCATCAGGGACTCGAACCCCGGACACCCTGATTAAGAGTCAGGTGCTCTAGCCAGCTGAGCTAATGGGGCATATATTTTTTTTGTATGGAGCTGATGAGCGGACTTGAACCGCCGAACCTCTTCCTTACCAAGGAAGTGCTCTACCTACTGAGCTACATCAGCA
>JAKSBV010000397.1 GCA_022360955.1 Bacillota bacterium | reverse complement strand
CATCATTTTCCGTTTCGAATCCGTCTAAGGCAATCAGTAACTCAAGCAACGGGCCTATCTTTAGGAGCAATTCCATTTTCTGTTCTATCCATACCCCATTTGTACAAATAGCTGTAATTCTATTGTCATGCTCCAACAGCTGCGCCAATTGGTCGAAATGGCTGTAGACCAGCGGTTCTCCACCCCAGAGATAGAGACCTGATTTGACTTCTTTTGTTTCTTTCATAACCTTTTTAACAATGTCAAAATCCAACTCGGCATTTTGTCCGTCAAGAGCCATATCCCTGTGGTATCCGTCTTCATTCCACTCATAGCAATGCTTGCATCGCAGATTGCATTTATTGGTAAGTTTCAAACCGACGATCATCGGCAGCCGGGTGGCAAACCCGGCATCATGTTCTCTACCTTTTTTCGCCGTCGATATGGTTCTGATCGTTTTTTTGATGATATCAAAGGATTTTCTATCGAATTTAACACTTGAATTTGGCTGCATAAACAGTTCCCCCATTATTATAAATCGCTGTAATACCTGGAACATGCCGTACAGATCGGAAGCATATTTTTTCTGATATACTTTCTGAATGTTTCCAACTTCTTACCATTCCATATGTCTGCTATACTTTCTTTATATACATTCCCAACGGTATAGTCGTAAAAGGTATGACATGGGGTTACATCCCCATTTGCACCAATTTCAACATACAACCATGACAAAGAACACCTTGCCCTTTTATCAAGCATTTTGTCCCACCGGGCCGAATAAAAATGCTTTAAATTTTCTTCATCCATTGTCTTGGGATAACCTATGACATTGATGTGCTTCTCTTTACAATAAGCCCTGACACTATGCACCTGCCGGATCAACTCTTTGATATTAATATCGTCAAAATCCTCGCATCCCCTTACAAGCCCTCTTGCACAAGTGGCCTCTTTCACGCCGAATTGCGAACAGAGGATTCTTTCATACGCTTCGCAATGGGTATGGGTAGTGTAAAGCTGGAACTCTATACTGATCCAATCAAGCATCGAAGCATCAAGGTCTTGTATAAAAAACTGCTCAATATACCTGTAATTCAAAGGCGTTACCACCATGGTTACACCGATCATAGGAAGCTCTTTTCCTCGTTCTTTCTTTACCTGATGCAATTTTTGTATGCCTGCAACAGCCCTTTTATAGACTCCCTTTCCCCTTTGAATGTCATTTATATCTTCCGGTCCGTCAATGGAAATCCATATTCTTCTGGGCTCATGCTCTACCAACATCTCAGCATACTTTTCAATAAGCGTACCATTGGTGGGAATATCTACATTGCACCCGTAATGCCTTATAACGGAAAGAACCTCATCGATCTGAGGATACAATAGGGGCTCTCCCCCAAAAAGTTCAAAATACGGTTTCTCCCTATAGCAATCGGAAATCACTTTTTTGATCACATTGATATCAAGCTGCTCTAAAGATTTTTTGCTGAAATAGGAGCCTTCACGCCCCCATTCGTAACACATCTTGCAACGCAAATTACACTTCTCCAGCAGCTGGAAAACAATCCATCTAGGATAGGAAAATTTCATAGATTTTATACCCGTCAAGTGATTGTTGCTCATTTCCATCTCCCAACCTTCCCTATATAAGTTACGTATTGTGCAAGTTAAATAGTATTCCAAGAACTAAAGTTCCAAGGCTAAGAGCCTGTAAGCTTGCGCCGGGTCGCAGCAAAACTCGCTATCGCTCAAACAGTTGCTGCTTTTCCCCTCTGCT
>JAKSBV010000180.1 GCA_022360955.1 Bacillota bacterium | reverse complement strand
TAGAATATTAGTATCAAGCATCACTCTCATAACGGTCCTCCCAAATCTGCTTTCTAACTTCCTTAACCATGTCTACAACATCCTGCTCAGTTTTTATATCTGCTTTTTCTGCTTCTCCCTCCATCTCTTTTTGAAACTCCTTAAAAGCTAATTGATTGGAATTCAAAAGTATAACATTATTGTTTTGCTCTACAAATACTACTTTGTCTCCTTCTTTTAAACCAAGCTTTTTTCTGATTTCTACGGGAATCGTAATTTGACCTTTTGATGATATCTTTGCAACATCCATAAAAGCACCTGCTTTCTTTTCATTCTTTACTTTCTTTACTTTCATTATATGCTTTATAAATGAAAAAAACAACCGTATTAAATCTTTTTAGTATGCCAAACCTCACATTGTTTGCTCAATATTCACCTCTTCGCTTCATGTCGTTCAACTTCGAAGCGGAATAATTTCACCTTTTCATTATGTCCGATACCGGCCTTCTGCTTGGCAATACGGATTTGCTGCGTAATGGTATCGACCCCTTCCAGATTGGGCAGCAAAAGTCCTCTTCTGTAATCCTTCTCCACAACAACGCCGTACTTTTTCACATCTAATTCGGCTTCGCTCTCAATAGGCTCAATAGGATGCAAAATATCCACTTTAATATCAAGGGCCAAAAATTCGTCTGCACGCACAGGGCTGAATCTAGGATCGCGGCTGCACGCTTCAATGGCATTGTGAATAATTTCTTGTGCGACATTTTTCTGTGTAGACGCAGTGGTGCCGATACAGCCCCTTAGCTCTTCATGTTTGTGAATGGAGACAAATACACCGGCTTTCTCACTTTCAACTCTATTTATAAAAGCATGATCCGTTACCCCTACCCCATTCTTATATGCGTTCCAATCCAACACCTGTTCTTCCGCTGCATAACGCTCTACTGCCGCTCTGGCAAGGGAAACATAGCTGTCCTCCCCCCTAAGCCGCTTCTCATGCTCTTCGTGCCGCTTAACATGTTGTATTTCAAACAGGCTTTCGATCCTCTCATCGACAACTGCCAGATAAGCAGTCATATAGCCCACCCCAAAAGGTCCTTCATAGGAAAAAACCTGCGTACTTGCTTTTGTACCGTCTGCCGCCCCTATGGCCATGACAAACGGCTTTAACCCGCACTCTCCGGCCGGTTCGGAAATATCGCCCGGAATATTTAGGATTGACGCATAATCGGCCTCTCTAAATCCTTCAACGATCATTTTATCAAAAACAGGTCCTTTTTCATTGTATCCATAAGGGCCGTCACCTTTGAGACAGTGGGACAAATCTCCACTCGCCAAAATCATGGCATCAAACCCGCTTGTTTCAATCGCATCTCGCAGCAGCATACCGATTTCATATAATTCAAGGTGTTCAAGCATGCCGATTGTGACATGTATGATTTGGTAGTCGTCATACGCCTTATCAATATAATATAAGGGCACCATGCATCCGTGGTCCATTTCCATATTGATGTCATAGCTTTCTGCCGAATCACTGTCTAACAAAATATGAGGCTTTCCGTTGTCATAAAGCATCTTGTGAAATGTATCCCGCAGCCTTTGATTGACTGTTTTTCGGATTTGGACATCCGGCACGCCAAACTGCCTTAAACTTCCCTCTAGTTTTTCCGTCTTCAATATGCATATCCCGTTTCTAAATACATTGCCGTGGGGCGTAATACAGACAATCACCTCCGGCCTTTGCGTCTTTATCCTATCGGCTATTTTTTGCATACCTTCTATGGTTGCGGCAGCTTCTTTTTCTTTGCCTCGTCCGACTTCCGGCACAATAATGGGCGGATGCGGTGCAAATACAATCCCTTTCAAATAACTCATCTTCATCCCTCCAATAGACCTATACATTCCCTAAAAACACATGGTTAAGAAATCTTTCGGCTTCCTGTTTCATTTTTTGCATGAAGGACACCTCCGTCGGTTCTTTGTCATACCGGTATCTCGGAAAATATCTTGAAAGATGCAGCGGAATATTTTCATCAACAGCGGCCAGCCATTGAAACAGTTCTACAAGTTCTTCTTCATCGTCGTTCATTTCCGTTACAACCAACGTCGTCACTTCTACATGGCTATGCCGACAGGCAAACCGAATGGTATCCATGACCGGTGACAAGTGACCGTTGCAATATTTTTGATAGGTCTCATTGCGAAAAGATTTTAAATCAATGTTTAAGGCATCCATATACGGCATCAATGTTTGCAAAGGCTCCTTTTCAATGTATCCGTTCGTAACCATAACATTTTTCAACCCTTGTTGTTTGGCAAGCTTGGCCGTGTCATAAACAAATTCATAGAACATGGCCGGCTCGTTATAGGTATAGGATATGGACGGAGTTCCCATTTTTTCCGCTAATAAGACGATTTCCTCCGGCTCTTTTGCAACCGTTTCCGGTACGGATTTGGCAATACGGAAGTTTTGGCAAAAAATACAGCCCAGATTACACCCGTAGCTTCCTACGGAAAAAGTCTGTGTATTGGGCATAAAAGAGTACAGGGGCTTTTTCTCAATGGGGTCAATCTGCAGGGCCGAGAGCTTGCCGTAATTAAGGGTATACAATTTTCCCCCTTGATTTTCCCGTACACCGCAAAGGCCGACTTTTCCCTCCCCGATAACACAGTGATGAGGGCATAAACGACACTTAATGCTTTGATTGGCCGCTTTTTCATAAAACAGTGCTTCCTTCATATCTCACACCTCAAACAGCTTACAGGCTCTTAGCCTTGGAACTTCAATTCTTGGAATACCATTTAACCAGCACAACGCGTAATATTAAGAAAAATTTACAGATTGATTTAGTAAATATATAACCAATGAGGTATCCTACGATAAAACATCATTGGTTATATATTACAAACCATTTTTATTATACCATATTTAATGTCGATTCATAACCCTTTTGTCGAATTCTTATCACAGCACTCCAAGTTCCCTCAACAATCTTACACAATCCTTATAACCGGCAATATACAAACTTTCATTAGCACACGATGCGCCATAGGATTGTTTACTTATATAGTCCTCTGCAAATTCTCTATCCTCTTTACTTAATGAGTGAAGTATTTCATCAAATCTTCCACTATGTACATCTAAGTAACATTCTATTTCTTGATATTCTAAATCAGTACTTCTAAAATCTCTAAATGCTGTTGTTAACATTTGTGAAGCAAAGTCATTAAAATGCTCTTTTATATCTGCCATCCAATCATACCTCCCATTCTTGAAATACTATCTCAAACAGGGTATAATAGATTTACCGCTATTTATGATAGTGGCCTTGGAAGTGGTGAATTTGTTTGCTCGACATACACCGCTTCCTTTTTATTTGTCGCCAATCAACTGAATTATTGCTTCTCTAATTACTGTAGAACGTGGCAAGTTATTAATAGCACAATATTTATCTAATCGGTCTAGCGTCTCTTTATCAAGCCTAAAACCTACACGTATGGGCATTGGCTTTTCAGTTGGACGACCCATTTTTTTGTCGCTCAACAATTCACCTCCACTTTTGCTCGACATAATTATATTATACTTTTGTCGAGCAAAAGTCAAGAATTATTTGCCTTTAGGTGTATTAAAAATTCATAAGGTTTTATAAAAGCTTTATCCGCTTTGCTTTACTTAAAAATTCCTCTCCACCTTGTATTTCTAAAGCTTTGATCTACAACTATCACACCTATTATTTTTTCTTAGTTAATAGTAAGCAATAGCTCCGCACGCATAGATTGTGAATCGGTATTTTTTTTGTATTTTTTTAAATCGCCGCCATATATAGTCCGATTCCTGCTTTCCTTTATAGTAAAGCAGACATTTATTGAGCAGATCCCTCTTTTAACTATCTTAACAAATCAGCTAAACCTGCTAAGGATAATTTGGCAGCAATTTCATAACCATTTCCCCATCCCTTTGGTTTAATAATAACTGTCCCCATGTTAGGGATTTGGCCCAAGCCAATCTCTTTTGGAAAGCTGTGAGCAATAATAACCCTATTGCTTCCCTGAGGCAGTTCAATTTCTAATCTTGATTGGAGAGCGGCCAATATTCTTTTTTGTTCTGCACTAGATAAAATTCCACTCAGTTTATAAATTTCAAACCAAAATGGGTCAACTTGGACATTTTCCCATCCGAAAGCCAATTGAGCCGTTTCTATTGTTCTGCAAAAAGGGCTAGCTAAGATAGGATAACTAATCGGAATGCGTAAATTGCGAAGAATTGCCCCATAGTAAATCGCTTGCCTTCTTCCCTCTTGTGAAAGATTTCTTTGCGTAAAACAGTACTGAAAATTCAAATCCGGTTGATCTACTCCTACTGTTGCCTCCCCATGCCTAGCATATAATATATATCCTCCCCTTCTAAGCAAGTCCAATACCCTTCTATTCATTTATATTCCTTCTTCCATATATATTTAAGATTACTAATACTGTATGATATTCACCTTGAATTGTTAACTGTTTTGACTAAGCCGGATTTTTCAAAAGCTACCGTACCTGCATGCTCAAAAATGCCGGGTGTTCAGGATATTCCATCATTCCCGAATATGATCATTGGATTTGTATTCCGAATTACGACGTTGACCGTGACATGGCAAAATGGCATAGCCTTAGGCGTTATTCTATATAAAAAAATCCCTTAGCTTTAAAGATATAAGCTAAGAGATTTTTTGTGCTTTATTTCATGACTGTCCAACTTCTTGCTTTGTTTCTTATCTGCCCTAGACAATGATATAGTCCGCCTTTTGCAACAAGCTCATCGTGATTGCCACTTTCAATAAAGATAACCAACTTCAAACCTTAAAATACTATTTACACAAACAACGATGATTCTGCGTTTTTTGTGTAAAGATAAATTCGATTTTAAAGTTGGGTATCTATAAGCTTTCCATCATCTAAAACCGATATTTGATCGGCGTGTTTGATGACAGAAAGCTTATGAGCGATATCGAATGGTGAATTAAGAGATTTTAAGCAAAGAGAACTAATAAACACCTATACCTGTGTTGAAGTAGCATCGACATGAGATTGATGTTTTTTAATACGTTAATAGAAACAGTGTTTAAACCATATGTTTTATTTAAATTCCTAACTGTAATCATTTTTGTCTCCTTTTTTGTATTTTTTTGTTAATAATTAACGTTTGTTGTACATTGTGTTGTTTTTTG
>JAKSBV010000301.1 GCA_022360955.1 Bacillota bacterium | reverse complement strand
CGTACCCCAATCGAAAAAGGTTTCTGAATGATTTCAACGCCTGCTTCCAGCAGCATTTTATAAGTGTCTCTCGCGCTATGGCCAATAGCCGGCACAACCACATTGCAGGCTATTTCTTCCCGGTCATTTATCTTGACACTTTCTACCCGGCCCTTTGAAAAACAAATATCCGTTACCTTGGCATGGAATCGTACCTCTCCCCCCAAAGCAATGATGCGGCTTCGCATATTTTTGACAACAGCCTTAAGAATATCCGTGCCGATATGCGGTTTGCCTTTATAGAGGATTTCGGGAGGCGCACCGGCACTCACCAACTCTTCCAGCACCCTTTGAGAGCGCTTGTCATTAATTCTGGTCGTTAACTTTCCGTCTGAGAATGTCCCTGCGCCTCCCTCTCCGAACTGTACATTGGAATCCAGGTCAAGCTCACCGGTTTTCCAAAAATGATGCACTTTTTGACTTCTGCTATCCACATCTCCGCCCCGCTCCAGCAGCAGGGGCCTATACCCTTCGGACGCCAAAATAAGACCGGCATATAAACCTGCCGGCCCTGTTCCTATAATAATAGGTCTTTCAACTATTTTTCCCGTACCTGGCTGTATGGGCTGCTCCTGCTCCGGTTGTATATATTTTACATCCGAATCGTGGAGTCTTTTCAAAACCCTTTCCTCGTCATGATATAAATCAACCCCTATGGCATAGACCAAACTTACTTTGCCCTTTCTTCTGGCATCCACAGATTCTTTGACAATACGAAGATTTTGGATATTGCTTTCTCTGATACGCAATTTTTTTGCAGCAATTTCTCTCAGCTTATTTATGTCCTGTTCCGCCGAAGCTTGATCCCCCAACGGGATTCTTATATTATTTATCTGTAAACTCATATACCTTAGCCTCCATGATTACCTTTCTTCAAATACATAACGCGTCTTCTACTGCGTACATTAATGCTTCGCTAATCTTAAGTACCGGATCATCGGGCAGGGCCTGCATCTTCTTCGGCATCCGTCTCCCCATCCCTTGCATTATCCTGAGAACGATCACCATCGATTTCATCCGGCTCCGCCGGCTGTTCTTCTTCCGACTGTTTAAACAGCTTGACAGTAGCTGCATAGCCGTCCACTACCTCTATATCCGAGGCTGCTATAATACGAACAGGTACTTCGTGCGTCCCTTCCTCAAGGGCATAAACATCTACGGAAGCATATATATCGTCACTTTTCACACGGCTTATCTTGCTTTCGATACCCTTTAGCTTTACATCCAAGTTCTCAGTGATCAATTGGTAACTTAACTCTTCCGGCACATTATATACTTTAATACTGTCTACTGCAACAGTACGTGTAACCTGCTTCTCCACCTCTATTTTTACTTTAACCGTATTGCCGGAGGTATATAGTCGCAGTCCTTCATCCAGATGCAGCGGGATATCCGATTCCACATCTGCATCTATGTTCTCGATATCAATCGGTTCCGTAAAAATCTGAACCGTATTATCGACCACTTCACGCTTTCCTACAATTTTTATCGTCTCAGGAATTACTTCCGTATTCGTAACAATATGGTCTTGTGCAGGCGAACCCTCTATACGCGGTATAACCGGAATATCCCGCATCTTACGGATAGGATATATAACCTCTACCGTATCTACATCTGCAATAACGTTACTGCTATTGATTTTTTCATTGTTTTTATTATAGATCTCATATTTCTGCTGGGATACGATATCTTTATTGTGTCCCGATACGTCCACCGCTACTCTGACACTGCCAATGGCATTAATAATAGAAGAAGGGGCCTTAAGCGTGACAATATTCGGCTTCACCTGGGGAGCAAAAGCAATATACTGCTCTTTGACCGTCCCTTGTCTGACCACGGTTACTTCTTTTTGTACTTGTATCATTTTATCTAATTCTACCATCACATTGTAGGGTTTTTTCTCGATGATATCAATCCCTTCCGTGGGCATCGAGACCTGTATCATAACCGGTTGTTCGCCGGTTTTATTAAGTCCTCGCACATCCGCAACTGCTTTAATATTCCTGCTGTTCAGACCTGCCAGTGTTTTTCTCCTCCCGCTGATTTTTAACGTAACCGTTTGACTCTCTTCATTCATAATCATCAGCCCGAGATCATCAATGGCCTCCGTATTAATATATTGTACGGGAATATCTTTAATCAATATTTCCGTTTTGGGATTTTGAATGTCAACCACATAAAGCCACAAAATAATTGCAATAAATATCGAAAATATTCTCAAGGTAATATCCTTGCTTAAAATCTCCTTCACCGGTTTTTCCCCTTCCATAATAATAGCTTGGTTCTTTTTTTCCTTTTCTTGTTTGTATTGAATTGCAGTGTTTTATTGAGTGCCTTTTTCAATGTCTCAACAGTAAGGTTTCTGGTAAGGTCGCCGTTCAGCGCAATGGATATTTTTCCGGTTTCTTCCGAGACCACAATGGCGACTGCATCCGAGTTTTCCGAGATGCCTAAAGCCGCTCTATGTCTTGTACCTAACTCTTTGCTAAGGTCTTGATTCTGGGTAAGGGGTAAGAAACAGGCCGCAGCCTTTATTTTATTCTCTCTGATGATCACTGCCCCGTCGTGCAGCGGTGTATTGGGCACAAAGACATTTACCAGCAATTCGGCACTCACCATTGAATCAAGCGTAGTGCCTGTCCTAATAATATCACCGATTTTGGTATCTCGTTCTACCACAATGAGTGCACCGATGCGATTATCGGATAAACTTTGTACGGCCTTGGTAATTTCTTCAATCATTCCAATTATTCTATTCTCTTTATCTTCTTCTTCAAAGCTAAATATATTGCCAAATCTGCTTCTTCCCATTTGTTCAAGGGCACGTCTCAGTTCCGGCTGGAATACGACTAAAAGCGCCAAAACCCCAACCTGCATTGTATTTTTCAAAATAAAGTTAATGGTGTTCAGTTGAAGCCATTCACTGAGCTGGGTAACGACAACCAAAATAACAATTCCTTTTAACAGCTGTTCGGCCCGTGTCTCACGAATCAACTTAATTCCTCTGTAAATGACATAACCTACGATCATAATATCGATCACATCTCTGAATCGTATAAGCCTTATATACTGGAAGATATATGTATAAATATTCTGTATCAAATCCGTGCACCTCTTATCCGAGACAATTGCATCCTTTCCTTCCGTTGATCCTTTAGCACAATATGTTGGGTTTTTATATGAAATTCATAAATACATATTGGGTATAAAGCATTAAAACCTGTATGATACAATTATCTGATTCATTTTTTATCCTAAATAAAATGCTGTAGATTTAACCGTATAAAACACTCTTATCTAGATTATACCTTTTTTTCAGCAATTTTGTCAGTAATTTTAAAAAAATTTTAAAATTAAAATACTGTAGATTTTTTTAAGCATAAATTGGTGAAGTTGTACAAAAGATATAGATAATGGGGAGTCGGGCGTTAGGAGTGGGGAGTTGCAAATGATCCTCCCCACTCCCCACCCCCAGCTCCCCACTAACTAAAAACCGAGGTGAGCATATGAATGAAAACAGCAAAATAGTCAAAATGATCAAAAATAAGTTGGAAGAAAAAATGGGCGCCAGTGCGATGGATATTAATGTGGAATACCAAAATGGGTTTGTACGTTTATCCGGGTTCGTAGATGTACTGGCCGAAAAAACATTTACCGAAGAAATCGTGGGCACTATAGACGGGATTAAAGATATCGAAAACAATATTACCATTTGTATGGACGGAGAAGTTACCGATAGTCACATTACCGCCGAAATCGACAGAAACTTTAAACAAAGTAAAATTTCCAATCATTTGAAGAAAGTAAGCACTAAAGTTTGCGGCGGATCAGCCGTATTAAGAGGATCGGTAAATACATTGGGGGATGAATTACGCGCGATTGAACTGGCTAAGCAAGCACGCGGCGTGAAGGATGTGGTCAGTAATTTAGATATCCTATCCTCCCGCCGCTATGATGATGCAACGTTAAAAAGCAAAATCAATCAGATTTTTTCCAATACCCATGATATAGATCTCAGCGTCAACAAAGGCAAAGTAACTTTAAAGGGACATGTAAAGAATTCAGGGGATATGGAAGCAGCCATTGAACTGGCGGCTGATGTCGAAGGGGTTACCCATGTCACCAATCAATTGAAAGTAAGGAAAAAAGGCCATTGACAGTTATGCGGCAAAACCGCGGAAAATAGCGAAAACCATTCCCCTTCCGGGCCTTGACATGGAGACAATACGCAATCCCCAACGGAAATCTGAAATCGGATATCGCTGCACACTAGAGATAGAAATATATTCGTATAGAGGTAGCCTTATGAATCGGAGGTCAGAGGGCGGAAATCGAAGGTCGAAATCCGAAGCAACAAAAGAGGGTGCAAGGCTGCTGTCCGACTTCCGGTTTCAAACTTCCGACATCTGTTCAATCTATTTCCAAAACGCCTTCAAACAACGGCCTATGTCATGGGTATCCTTTATCCTCAAATAGGAAAGCCATTCCCCGGGGAATAAATTCCGATAGTGATTATACATAAACCGTTCGTCGATCAGTAAAACCACCCCCCGGTCGGTTTCCGTGCGAATCACCCTTCCTGCTGCCTGGAGCACCTTGTTCATGCCCGGGTACATATAGGCATATTCATACCCTAAACCATTCTTATCTTCAAAGTAGTTTTTAATGATATCCCGCTCCGCACAAATCTGCGGTAATCCTACCCCCACAATGACCGCCCCGGATAATCGATGCCCCTTGAGATCGATGCCTTCGGAAAAGATACCGCCCAATACCGCAAAACCCACCAGCGTTTCCGCAGCATCAGGCCGAAATTGTTCCAGAAAAGCTTCCCGCTCATGTTCTGCCATCGAAAAGGATTGGACAATGGTATTCATATCCCCATGCCTGTCCGAAAATCGTTCGTAGACTTCATGCATATATTTGTAAGACGGGAAAAAAATCAAATAATTCCCCTTCTTTTGTAATACCAATTCTGCAATATATTCGACAATTTGATCATAACTACTCTCCCGATCTTTATATTTCGTAGAAATATTATGGGCAACCAGCAAACAAAGATTTTTCCTGTCAAACGGTGAAGATAGGCGCATCGTATAGTCCTCTTCACCTCCGCCCAAGATTTCGCGAAAATAATTCAACGGGGTTAGTGTAGCCGAAAAAAATACGGCAGATTTTCCTCTTTTTACGGCTTCTTTTAACAAATAGGACGGGTCCAGGCAATATAATTTTATTTTCAGCTCTTTGCTTGATTTTTCAATATGGGTCACATATCTTTCGTCATACAATTCGGCTATTTTTATAAATGCCATAGCCTTAAAATATAATTCCAATAGTTCCGCATGCCCGTCGGTTTTTTCATTCCCTGCAAGCCATTCCTCCGATTCTTTGATAAACTTCCTTAGCAAAGGATATATCTCTTTGGGTTCTTGCAGGCGTACACAAGCTTTTTCACCCTCACACTCTTTTTTTGTCTCTAACATCCATCTGTTTATCTTGTTCAACGCTTTTGCAATTTTGGGATTCTTCTCTTTTATCATGCGTTTAACTGCCAAAAAAGAACTTTTATAAATATCTGCCGAGAACATTTCTCTGGCGCGGTCCACCAGGTTATGGGCCTCATCTATTAGAAAAGTATACTCACCGTTCCGGTCTTCAAAAAATCTTTTCAAATAGACTCTCGGATCAAATACATAATTATAATCGCATATCACACCATCTGCCCATAAGGCCAGATCCAAAGAAAATTCAAAGGGGCAGACCCCATACTGTTGCGCATACTGTTCAATCACTTTCCTGGTCATCAAATCTTCTTTTTTGACAATGGTCATGATCGCCTCGTTCACCCTGTCAAAATGCCCTTTGGCAAATTCACAATATTCCGGCGTACAATTGGACTCCTCTTTAAAGCAAATTTTATCTTTCGCAGTAAGCGTAAGGGCTTTAAAGCGCAATCCCTTTTCAGCCATTTTGATGAAGGCCTCTTCTGCAACCTGCCGGGTGATGGTCTTGGCCGTCAAATAAAAGATCTTAGCGGTAAGGCCTTCTCCCATTGCCTTCACCGCAGGAAACAGGGTTGAAATTGTCTTCCCAATCCCTGTAGGGGCTTGTACAAAGATTTTTTTCTGCTGTGTAAGGGTTCTATATACGGCAACGGCCAATTCTCTTTGACCTTTGCGATAGGATGCAAAGGGAAAATCGGTATTTTTAACGGAGGCATTTCTTTGTATGTTCCACTCGCGGGTTAAATTCGCCCAAACAAAATATTGATCAACCAAATCGTAAAAGAAATCTCTTAACGCTGCAAAAGAAAGCCTCTTTCGAAAGTTTTTGATTTTTTCCGTATCCAGCTGATAATAGGTCAATTGAACATCCATATGATCCATATGATTTTGATGCGCAAAGATATAGGCATAGCATTGGGCCTGCGCCCAGTGAAGCGGATTATAGGCTTCATCGATCAATGCCAGCGGCTTGGTCGTAGTTTTTATTTCATCAATGATAACATCCTCATTTTCTGTCATAATGCCGTCGGCACGCCCCTCCACCGTTAGGGAAAAGCCCTGGTATTCGATATTGTGTGTCAACCATACCTCCGGCTTATATTCTTTACCGGGTACGGCTTCTTGTTCAAGCTGCTTTTGAATTTTCTGATGGGCCCTTGTTCCTTCTACGGCCCTACCGGCACTTATAAAACGCAAGTCAAGGTCTCCTGAACGAAGTACAAATTCAACCAGGTTGCGTACCGAAATTTTGATTTCATTATTTTTGTCCATATTTTCCTCAGCCTTTGATCTTTGATCTCTATAAGAAAAGGAGCAGAAGGGCTGCTCAACCCTTACATTTTTCATATGCTCTTATATAAATAAAAAACTTTAAACACCCAAAAAACACAAAACCATCGTTGTTTGTGCAAATCCTGTTTTTAGGGTTAACGTTTCTTATCTTTAGTGGTTTCATTATACCATATCATCCTTAAATTGCAATTTGCTTTCATTCTTTGGGGGTGTCTTTAGTGTAGGTGAAGAAATTTATGGAAATGACCTTATGGAAAGGCTTAGAGCCTGTTAGTGCCGCAGAGGGAGAAAGCAGCAACTGTTTGAGCAATAGCGAGTTTT
>JAKSBV010000304.1 GCA_022360955.1 Bacillota bacterium | reverse complement strand
TGACAGTCCGGATGAGATATTTGAACGATTCCGTCTTTTGCCATAAATAAAATCTATGGTAAATGGACTTTCTCAATGTTTTTGCTGTTTTTTCTGCCATACTATTTGCAGCAGAGCCTGCAATGGGCAACATTAGTTGTGATGCCTGAATGATTAAGAATTACATAAGCAGAATAATTTGGTGTTGGCAATCAATCCTTGATTTCAGTACGTATAAAAGCTAATTTATTTTATGCACACTTTAAACCTCAAAATACATTATAAATAAAAATTATAATATGAAAAATGATTTTAAAATAAAGGTACAAAGAAATCGAACGAATGCTAATCGTACGATTTCTTTTTTTAATAGGAATTAAAGATTGACTGTTCAAATGTGTAACTATTTGCTGTCTAAGAATCTTTTTCTAAGTAAATTCATTTTTATTAGAAGTTCATTTGCTTCAATATTGATATGATCATCTTTTATAAAGTTTTGTATTGTACCACAATTTTCATACTTATCACATTCAGCACAATTTTGAACCTTTTTTCCCACTGCACATTTTCTCACAACACACTCTCTACAATGTTTTGCAATAAACTTTTGATTAGCGGGTGTACATCCTAAGCAAACCCAATCTTCATGCTTGTACTTTCTGTTCCAATAGGATTCGCTGGCGCTTTCCAATAAGTCTAAATCAGCATGGACTGTCCCCTTGTACGCTTTGCAGTTATGACAATTAATACCGCAATATCCTAACATTTTGTGTCCCCCTTTAATTTTTTTGACATCATTTCTAGTGACAAAAACATTGTCAATCTTTATAGGGTTATTTTAATACAAAACATCTAACCTGTCAAATTAATTTAGATGGTTATAAAATTTTGCTACTGATTGAACAGTTGTTGTAAATGTGGTATAGTGAAAATAAATATAATTGGTTTAATTAACGCTAAGAGTCTGTTTATGTTAAGACAATTGTGGTTGTTTTTGGGAAGAATAGATGGCTGTTAATATCTTTTCGTGATCTATCAAAATAACGTAGCCATGCAATGGGTTGAGAACTGAGAACTAACAAAGCGACGAAAGCAGCTTTGTTCTTAAGGAGCGGTAAAGATGGTTCAGATTCAAAAAATAATGATGCTCGGAGAACAATTGTGCCTAGATTTTATAAATGCGGTTGGCTGGCATCCCAATGAAAGTATGTGTGTAGAGTATTTAACTAGCTATTCTGTATTTATACAGTGGTGTCAAAAGACTGAGATTATCAATACGGAGCAAGCAAGTTTCTTTTTGGAAGAAAGTCGTAAGAGAAGCGTTGAAGCAGATGAAGTTATAAAAAGAGTGATAGAACTTAGAAAATCTGTATTTAGAATATTACTTGCGGTGATTGCCAAAGATACGCCTAATGAGCAAGATATTGACTTGCTGAATAGTGAAATTGCAAGGGTATTACCTTTTTCAAAGCTCCAATATACTGACAATCAATTTATTTGGAAAAGGGCTAAGGAAACTAAAAATTTAGATTGGATGCTTTCAATTATTGTCAATGATATTATTGAGCTGTTAACATCAAATAAGCTTGAGAGATTGAAAGTATGCGACGACGATAATTGTGGTTGGATATTTTTAGACATGAGTAAAAATAAAAGCAGACGATGGTGCTCTATGCAAGATTGTGGAAATAGAGCAAAGGCGCGACGACATTATTATAATAAAAAAATCTCAAAAAATGAAGAAACAGAATAGGGGTAAGGTAATTACCTGTATTTATGTTCATATCTAATTATATTATAAAAAATTAATATGTTGAACACGAAAAATAAAAAATACTGTTTTCTTAAGCATATCAGCACAAATTACCAATAAAATAAAAGTGATAAAGTCATAAAGAAATTCTATGAAAAACCGAGTGCATTGACAACATGAAAAAAATATAGTATTATTTTATTGACCGTTCAGTAAAAAGCGAAAAAATATTTGTTATCCAAGGTATAGAAATTGAAAGGGGGCATGGACCATGAAAATCACATACTATTTGTTTAATACTTTTAAAATTGAATCAGGCGATAAAAAAATAGCCATTGACCCAGGTGCAGAGTTATACTTTTTTAAGTTTAAAGCATTGCTTCCGGAATCCGAATGGAGAGATATTACGCATATATTTGTCACCCATGGAGATCCGGACCATCATTGGTATACAGATAAAGTGGCAGAAGCCTCAAATGTTTCTGTTATCTGTAATGAAACAATGGTAAAGGAAAAAGAAGGCAGGAAACTTATGATTGCTCCACGAGGTAAAGGGCTTGCCTTTACAACATCCCTCAAAAGGCTTCATACAATTTCAGTTGACGAAACAATAGCGTTTGACGGAATGAGTATTACCGGAATAAAAACAACGCACGGACCGCTCATGTTTAAAGTTGGTCCCTTTTCTAAGGCAATACACCCCGGGCCGAAAGAAAGAATAGGACTTGGCGCCATTGGATTTAAAATAGAATTTGATGGGAAAACG
>JAKSBV010000492.1 GCA_022360955.1 Bacillota bacterium | reverse complement strand
TGTAAAGATTTATACATGTTTTGAGTTGAAGGTCTCATTTTATCATATACTTTCAAAAAATATTCCTTCTGATCATTGCCTTGTACTTTATATGCAAAGGCACTCCAGCCCCCTTTAACTTGTTGGATTTTATAAGTGTCCATATTATACACATGTCTTAACACATCTTCATACATAACTGTATCCTCCTTCATTATAAAAATAGTTAATAAAAGTAAAGCTTCTTGCAAGAACAGAAAGCATACCGCCAACCAACGTAAATATTCCTGTTGTCCCTAATAGCCAATAAGCTATATTCGCAATAATCACTATTTATCCCCCTTATCGGCATAGTCCATTAACGCCTGCTTGAACTTATCATTCATTGGTGAATGAGGGTTCATTCATATATACTAAACATTATAAAAGGCAAGTCATAATATAAGACTTGCCTTTATACTTAGTATTATTTATTGTTATACTTTGCCTTTCTTTCTATCAAATCGTAGAAGTTAAAATATAGCAATAAATCCGAACCCCTCACCAATCTTTATGATTGAATAGTGGTTCAGATTATTTGTGTATGGTGCGAGAGAAGGGATTCGAACCCTCACGAAGCGTTAGCCCACTAGAACCTGAATCTAGCGCGTCTGCCAGTTCCGCCACCCTCGCACGTATGTTGATTTAAAAATAGAACATTAAATATATTACTACATTTCAAAGGGTATTGCAATAGTTTTTTCAAAAATAGTTGTTTTATCTTGTTTTCAGCATAAAATTGTGAAAGGTATCACACTGCAGCCTAAAAAATACCTTTTGATTAAACAACGATGGTTCTGCGTTTTTTGTCCAAATATAAATTCGATTTTAAAGTGTGATACCTATAAAAAAACGTTATAGGCTGGGGAAAATAACATATATTTAAATAAGACAGATGATATGAAATAAACGTTGAACGTGCGTGATCCGTAATGATTGGGGGACAAAAATGGTACTTAAAGGTGCAAAAATATTTTTAATTGAGACCAAAGGGTTTGTAAAGAAAGATATTGAGATTCGTAATGGCAAAATCGTAAATATCCAGGATAACATTCGGGGATATGAAGCCATAGATGTTTATGGTCAATATATCACCCCTGGGCTCGTAGATGCCCATTCCCATATCGGCATATTGGAAGAATGTATAGGGGAAGAAGGTGCCGATGGAAATGAAATGTCGGACCCGATTGTCCCTCATCTTAGAGGAATAGATGCAATCAATCCGAGGGACCCTGCATTTGAAGAAGTTTTAAAGGGGGGCGTTACCACAGCGGCTTGCGGTCCGGGAAGTGCAAATGTATTGGGGGGACAATTTGTTGTTATCAAGCTTTGCGGCAAAGTGGTCGATGATATGGTCATAAGACCGTGTGCTGCCGTGAAGTGTGCTTTCGGCGAAAATCCCAAAAGATGTTACGGAAGTAAAGGAAGGGCGCCTACGACAAGAATGAATATCGCGGCAATGCTGCGGCAAACATTCCATGAAGCGGCGGATTATAAAAAAAGGAAAGAAGCGGCGGGCGGTGATGTTTTAAAAAGACCGGCATATAATGCAAAATTTGAAAGTTTAATCGACGTATTAAACGGTAAAGTCCCGTTAAAAGCCCACGCCCATCGAACCGACGATATCGCGACAGCCATCAGGATCGCTAAAGAATTTAATATCAAAATGACACTGGACCATTGCACCGAAGGCCACTTAATCAAAGAAACCATTAAGAAATCGGGCTTTAGTGCGATTATAGGGCCTAGCTTCGGAGCCAGATCGAAGGTAGAACTATCGAACAAAACCTTTGACACCCCGAGAGAATTGATAACGGCAGGCATAAAGACTGCGATTACGGCCGATCACCCGGTGCTTCCGCAATTTTCTTTAATGATGTGGGCAGCTTTGGCGGTGAAAGCCGGTTTGAGTGAATATGAGGCATTAAAAGCCGTAACGATGAATCCTGCAGAGATTTTGGAAATAGATCATATCACCGGAAGACTGAAAAAGGGATTGGATGCAGATGTTGTTGTGTGGGATCGAAATCCCTTTGATATTCAAGCACAAGTATTGAAAGTGTATATCAACGGTGTTATTGCCTATAGAAAATAATGGACGGGGTCAGGCTTGCGATATTGCGATTTATGTAATCGCAATATCGCAAGCCTGACCCCTTTCTTCATAGACCAAAAGTGTTGACAATAGCATTAGAATATATGATAATAACAATGAACAGCGCACCATTGATAATAATTTCACATAGTCATGATGACAGCGAACGGAATCAGGTTATGAATTTACCGTTATTTGGCGATAATACACATATGGTTGTTAGCTGCGGCACCTGAACTGTAAATCCTACATAATAGCAGGAGGTAATACGATGAATCAAAAATTAGAACTCTTCAAGCAAAGCATAAAAGGCAAGAAAACGGCAGTGATCGGGATCGGCATCAGCAATACACCATTGATCAAATTCCTCGTAAAGCTTGGTGCCCGGGTTGCTGCTTTCGATAAAAAGACACAAGAGCAGTTAGGGGAGGTTTACGATACCTTAAAGGCCTTAGGCGTGGAGTTGTTTTTAGGAGAGGATTATCTCTCCCATCTGAACCACGATATCATATTCAAAACACCGGGGATGCGGTTTGATATCCCGGCATTTTTGGATGCGAAAGCAAAAGGCAGTATTATCACTTCGGAAATGGAGGTTTTCTTCGACCTATGTCCGGCACAGATCATCGGGGTTACGGGCAGTGACGGGAAAACAACGACGACTACGCTGATTCATAAGATATTGGAGCAGGAAGGGTATACCAGCTGGCTGGGCGGAAATATCGGGAATCCCTTATTAAGCAAAATAGAGCAGATCCGGCCGGATCATAAGGTCGTACTGGAACTCAGCAGCTTTCAACTGCATACCATGAAAGCCAGTCCGGATATTGCCGTGATCACAAATATTACCCCCAATCATTTGGATGTGCACAAATCCATGGAGGAATATGTAAATGCCAAAAAAAATATATTTCTGCATCAAGCGAAACAGGGTAAATTGGTTTTAAACTATGATAATGACATTACACGCAGTGCCGGAAGGGAAGCCCAGGGGCGTGTGGTCTTTTTCAGCCGTGTCAATGATATTGGTAAAGGGGTATTTATCAAAGACGGTACCATTTGTAGAGATACACATACACAGAAAGTTATCAAAATCGATGATATTTGTATTCCCGGTGCCCACAATATTGAAAATTATATGGCTGCCATCGGTGCCATTGGGGATATGGTCAGTATTGACAGTATCAAGACAGTAGCGACTACATTTATGGGTGTGGAGCATCGCATAGAGTTTGTGCGGGAAGCAGGCGGTGTAAAATTCTACAACAGCTCTATTGACAGCAGCCCCAATAGAACCGCAGCAACCCTGAACACCTTTAACCAGAAAGTCATTTTGATTGCCGGGGGAAAGGATAAAAATATTTCCTATGACGGTATGGGTTCACTCCTTGCAGCGCATGTGAAATGTCTTGTATTAATCGGTCCCACGGCATCCAAAATCGAAAAGGCTTTACGGGATGAGATTGAAAGAGCAGGCAAGGGCCAAGATATACCTGTGTTTCATTGTACTACATATGAAGAAGCGGTGAAAACAGCCTATTCCAAGGCAGAACAAGGAGACATTGTCGTATTATCTCCGGCCAGTACGAGCTTTGATATGTTTAATAATTTTGAAGAAAGAGGGAGGGTGTACAAAGAGATTGTGCAGCGCTTGTAGGTATTTATGAATGAAGAATTAGACTTTGGGGATTTGTGAATGATTTTAGAATAAAGAAATAAATTATAAGTTTTTTTTAGCGCTTATAAGTAAAATTGATACAAAATAGTGAATTAATTGATAAATATAGAAGGGGAGAGGATTCGGATGAGGAAAATGTTAGTTTTTTTCATTGTCACAGTGCTTGTTTTGTCTTTGACAGCGTGCGGCAATCATAAGACAAGTGAGAAGACGTTTGTATCTACTACCGGTAACAGTTCTTCTTTTGTTTTTGATTTTAATGTGGATGAGGACTATCAATGGGGTGAATTCTGGATAGATGAATATGAACTTGGGAAAAAGGTCAATAGCAGTAAAATATTATCATTAGGCCCATTGGGACTAACCGAAACTAAAAACGGGACGATTGAAGTAACAGTAGAAGAGCCTGAAAAAATGAAGCATTATTGGACTATAGTTGTTAAAAACAATGGGGCAGCATACACGGGCACCCTAAATCAAGAGTATACACGCAATGAAAATACTTCATTTGGGAAAACGTGGGGAACGAGTGCTAGAAGTATTTCAATCGATGATAATGAAATAGTGTTAGCGAGTATTTGTTATACGAAGGGTAATGCAATGAGTGGTCTTTCGGACGCATTTTATAGTGACCCGAATGAAAACATGGAAGAGATAGTAAATTATGACCTTGCTTACCTATTGAGATGTAAGTTCTATAAAGATAATCCACATGAGTAATTGGCAGGGTTAGTGGTATAGTAAATTTATTATGATTTGAAAGTAGAGCAGACGTGCACGTGTAGGGAATATATGTATTCCTATGCGTGCATTTTTTATTTTTCTCTCCAAAGTTATATGTTATCAAATTTTATGATATTAAAAAGGATTTTGAAAGAATATGTTGAATTTAATAATTATATACAAACTTAGAATCCTTGTTAAAAATATAAAAAATATTAAAGGAAGGTTAGTTATGAGTAAGGTTGGAAATATTCTGAAGATGCTCATTTTGCTTAAAAGCAGAGGCAAGATGAAAATAAGTGAATTGTCAAGAGAACTAGAGGTAGATAAAAGACAGATTACGAGGTATAAAGAGGCCCTTGAGCAGGCGGGGGTATATATAACATCAATTCCGGGAAGATATGGAGGGTATGTTGTTGAAGGGAAAGATTATTTGTTGGGTTTGAATTTAACCAATGAAGAATACAATGCTTTACTTATAGCACAAGATCAGCTTAAACAAATTTTGATGAGGAGTGTTTAATAATGACAAAGGATATACCATTTTTATTAGGAACAGCAGCAATGAAATCAAATTTAAGCATAGAAGAAGTGGGGGAAATATTATCAAATAGACTATTTGGTGATTTAAAATTTGAAGGAAAAGAAAAAAACATCTATGATGAAGTTCCGGCAATGTATATTGAATCTGATATTATTGGCTTACGGTTTGTTTTAAGTGGTTATAGTGGTATGGGAGAAAATGAAAGATTCGTTCTAGAGATTAATCCAATACATATTTTTGAAGATATAGATCAGAAAGCATATCGATTAGATAGTTACTTAACACTGCTCTTAAAAGATGTATTAGCGGATGTTCAAGAGATTCAAGTAATGGATATTCGATGTACGAAGTGGGGTCAGGCTTGCGATATTGCGATTTGTCGTTCATGGGGAAAAAGGAAGACTAACAACCCTTTGTGAGCGCCGGATAATAGCAGACTTGATTAAAGAAGAAAGAGAAAACGGTGCAAGGTTGAAGCAGGCATGTGAAGTTGTCGAGATCACTGACAGAATTTATCAAAGGTGGGTTAGTGACAATAAATTAAAGGAAGATCAAAGACCTTATGCGGATAGGCCAGATCCTGTTAATAAACTTACAAAAGAAGAATATAACTCTGTTATTAAAGTTACAAGTTTACCTCAATACGCTGATTTGCCACCGTCACAGATAGTATCTGCACTTGCCGATAAAGGAATATATATTGCTTCAGAATCAACCATGTTATGTGGGATGTAAAGCTCGTACTCTTCACATATAATATCACAAAAGATGATCGTTTTATATTAACTATGCGGGATGTAAAGTGTAGTCATTGATTCAATCAAGAACTAAACAGCATATTAAATGAAATAGTTATTTTATTTAGATTGGAGTGTTAATATTGAAAAAATATAGAAGATACATCTGTAATGATTGTGGGTTAGAATTCCGAGTTCTATTATTGCTGCCAGCTAATCAAGCAGACGGTAACGGATTCATTACCACCTGCTCGATTAGTATTTTGAATGGAGATTGCTAAGATGATGGAGGGCAGGTGTCTACGGCCAGTACGACAACCGTTGGCGCATGGATGCTAAAGTTCCTAGCTTGACCGCCGTTAACAGCTGCCAGAGTGCAGGAAGCCAGTGTAACGGAATACGTACAGCAGCCTGGACACGGGTTGCAGTCACAGAACGTAAACCTAAAAGAATCATTGTTTATCAAAGGGCCACTTGGTACATTTACCGATCTTTCAAACGTCCAACTGCCACATTCAATTTCCTGACCATTTTCACAGGATTTTTTCAGTTGGAAGATCAGTGTAGTAAAGGTAAGACTATCATTTGTGGCAGCAATAACAGCGCTGAAATCTAACGTAACAAGGGGCCGGCACAAGCATGTGGTATCAATGGTTACACATACCAGAGGACGGGAGACAGTCGGACATACACTTGTGTTTGGTATGTCTGATCCTGTACAGCAGTTGAAAATAGCCCCTTGCGGGCAAGGATGCTTGGGTTCACAATCTGCACAAACCGGGGCCGCCGGAGGACATCTCATTTCCTGATTACCATAAGCTTCTGTTACCTTTTTTTTATAGAGAGAGGTATCGGGAGAACCATTTCCCGCGGGAACGCCACAAGTTTCCATCGCTATTACCTTGAGGGTTGGCGCATTAATGAATATACGAGCCTGGTCATCTTCTTCAACTTCAAAAGAAATGATTTCAACGACATAGGTACAGCAGCCCGGGCAAGGGTTAGAGTCACAGAACGCAAACGCAAAAGAATCACTGGAAGCTGAACCTAACACATTATTTCTCGTCACCGTCCAGGTGCCGCACACAATTTCCTGACCGTTGGTGCAAGATTTTTTCAACTGAAGGATGAGTGCGGTTTCTGCAGCTTCAGAGACGCTGAAGAAGACATTGCAGTCAAATTCAATTTTGACAACAGGTCTGCATAAGCAAGTAGTATCCAGCGTGGTACATACCAGAGGTACAGGCACTTCCGGGGGAGGGAGCAAAGGGGGGACAATAAAACCCGTATTGACCCCTGTTCCCGTACAGCAATTGATAATAATGCCTTGCGGGCACGGATGCTTAGACGGCCCGCAGTCTGCGCAAATGGGTGCATTGGACGGGCATTTTACAGGTTTTTTATCATCTTTTGTATAGTATTCACATGTCATTTATGAACGCTCCTTTCATAGAGACTCCTATTTACGAATTAAAGCATATATTGCTCTATATGTTTATCATATGCGGCAGATAGATATTGAGTTCTTTAAATGACATAATATATAAAGAGTGGAAGATAAATACAAGAAACATCATAGGAAGAATTAAATGCAATAAAGTGTACAATAAATATCGAAAAAAAAGCACTAGACAAACTATAATGGCCTAATGGTTAAGACAGTATCGGCCTGGTTCCTTGTTAGTGCACAACGATATCTTGTTTTTACTATTTTGGAAGTATTCCTGCGTTTTTTAGAAGATTGTTTTTGACACCGGCCTATACCCATGTTAAAGAGGGAAGAAGGGCATACAAAAAGAACCGGTCCAACGCCTGTAGACTAGCGTATATTGTTGTATTATTGTTAACTAAAGCAGAACAATTTCACAAAATGTATTGCATTTTCCCGTTGGATTAGTATATAATTAACATTGGAGGAAAATTAAAAAGGTCGCCGTGACTTTTGAGTGGTGCTACACTCAAAAGCTCATGCGGGTAACCATACTACCTACACGCGCAGCATTACGCTGCCACAGCAACCTTATGTTATTATACTTCAATTTGCATCTTTTTTCAATACGGCGATGCGTTCATTTGGAAAACATATCCTGGAACCGATGGGACGACGATCATCATTTGTTTACAAGTCCTGTTTGGAGGGTTGCCGTATGGTTTTGATAACATAAAGTGCACGTGTAGGAAACATACATCCCTTTGCGTGCACTTTTTAATTTTCCTCCCAAAACAAAGCTTTTGGGAGGAATCATAGGCATGAACAAATATTTCAAACAAATGGAAAGATTGAGGGACTTGCTTTCCTATCTTGAAAACAAAAGGCTTGAAGAAATCGGCCACAGTTTTGAAGACAATGAAGAGTATCTCCGTCTTTCCGAACGAGAGCGCATCTTGTATCAGCGCCTGCACGATGCGCTGCCGGAAGAATGCCGGCCTTCATTAGTGGAATATACCGATATTTGTAACGATACGATTGCCTTGCAGGAAAACTATATTTACAGAAACGGTTTCCGGGATGCGATTGTCATGGTGCAAATGATGATAGACTGGGGAAATACGATGAACCTGATGAAGCGTTATATGGACCCGAATGAGACATATCATAAGAGCAAGGAATCATAATGATCCGGTATTTAATATGGTACAAGTAGGGGAGGCGTAATGCTAATTTTTTAAAATGATGCATGGCAATCAACAAATAATACAGTTTATAATACCCCAATGAAAACATGCAAGAAATAGAAGAGGATCACCATAACAAAAAGGAAACTGCATAAAAAACAGTTTCCTTTTTGTTATGGTGGAGGAAGATGGATTCGAACCATCGAAGTCACTGACAACAGATTTACAGTCTGCCCCCTTTGGCCA
>JAKSBV010000224.1 GCA_022360955.1 Bacillota bacterium | reverse complement strand
TCGTAGGTTCAGAGCTGCCTGTACCCGGATAAGAAGGAAGTGTAAATAGGGTTTTATTACCAGTAGTATAATTGCTGCTTCCACTAACATACATGACATTTCCATAAAAATCTGGAGTCCTATATTCGTAAGGAACATTGATATTCAGTACCGGACCCTGGGCACTGAAATTAGTCAGCTGGCTGGCGATGCCTACGAAGATATTCTCCAGTACGCTTGAATTCGGAGCGAAATAATATTCTCCACCGGTCAGGCTGGCAATTTCAGCCATTACGGGGTCGACCTCCGACTCATTATTTCCAAAACCAACCGCGTAGATCACAGTACCATTGGCGGCTGCCTTCTGAGCTTCCTGAAGAATTGAATGATAACCTGCATTATCAAGGCCGTCTGTCATCAACACAATTGTAGAGTTTCCAGCAACAGAGGATAGTTCATTGTTTGCTAAAAATAGACCTTCATCAATAGCTGTAAGACCATCTGCCGTGATAGTATCAAGCGAATTCTCAAGATGTGTTATTGAATCATTTTCCAGTGTAGATGTCACATCGGCAGTCCACTCAGTCCAGGAAACCGAAGTTGCTGACGATGATGAAACACCCTGCGAGGAAAATGTAATATCAAAACACTCATATTTATCATCTGAAGCAGATTCAACCTCCAGAGCATTACCCCATGAAGATCCATCCCATTTCTGAACATTCAAGCCAGATTGATAGTCCGAAGTCATTAGGAAAATATCATCTGAAAGCACATCAGGTGTCAACTGCACCCACCTGGGGTATCCTCCACTTATGCTTGAAGCCGATAACTCTGAGCCCAGCGAGGAGCCATCCCATATCTTGTATTTAGGCACCGAGCTGCCATCGCCCCATACAACCAAGCCTGTTCCACCCGATTGTTCAAAAGCAACATCCATAGTCCTTCTTGTACTAGTACCAGTATTACTCTCAAGTGAGGATCCAGAAGTCCATGAACTGCCATCCCAGCTGTTGAAATAGACATCATTACCACTGTTCTGAGATAGCATAAGAATATCGTTTGAATCCGT
>JAKSBV010000332.1 GCA_022360955.1 Bacillota bacterium | reverse complement strand
TTTGCTGTAGGTGATGCAGGGACTTTAAAGCGTGATTATCAAATATTTATCAACATGACAGCTAATGGAATAGAAGATTGGCCAGAAGAAAAAATGCTTGAATTATGTCGTATGGGTTATTGGGAAGGCACTAAATCTACAAACAGTGTACTTGTTAAATCGATTAGTAAGAATTTGTTTGATAAAGATAATCTATCTTATCCATTTGGAACAAACAAATTCTTAGATGCAGATGGGATACCTCGAACAAGTACAAATTGGGTTATATCTGATTTCATTAAAGTCAAGCCCAATGAGGATTATAGGTTTACTAATCTTTCGAGTTCATCTATTGCTTATGTATGTTTTTATAGGGATGGAGTATTTATATCATCTATTGTAAATTCTTATGCAGCATATAATTATATAACTACACCATCAAATGCAAATCAGTTAAAATTTTCAACGATTTCGGGTAGTGATGGGAGTAGATTGGATATAATTCAACTTGAAGAAGGCACAACAGCAACGCCCTACGTAGAACATGATTTTAGTAAGGCTTATGTATCCATACCTTTTAATGATGGGGAATTGACAAGACTATTAAATGGTAGTGTTGACAGTGTTGATTTGAATAGCGGTATTGCTACACAGAGGAATAAGAAGTATGTATTGCAGAGTGGGGATATAGCTATATTGCAGACAGGCAATACCAATAATGACTATGTGGAAATATCATATACTAATTTATCAGGTATAAAAATTGAAACAGATACAGTTGGTACAAAAATGAGTACTGACAGA
Source organism: Bacillota bacterium (assembly GCA_022360955.1). GTDB lineage: Bacteria > Bacillota > Clostridia > SK-Y3 > SK-Y3 > JAKSBV01. The sequence continues at coordinate 3,499 of JAKSBV010000332.1, read as the reverse complement.
ACTGTACCAAGAAACAAAAAAAGCTTTGATTCTATTGATAATGTATGGACACATTCATTTGGAGCAAGTGTGTGGCTAATCTTTTTTCCAAAAGGCACTTACGCTAATTTAGCAGCAGCACAAGCAGACTTGGCAGGAACTGAGCTAATTTATCAATTGGCGCAGGAACAGGTATACGATATAAACATCACTCCGTTACGATGCTTCCCAAATGGAACGATGATCGTTGAACCATGGCAACGCATGGTGCTAGATGGCAAATTAGCTTGGGGCTTCAGAAGTGATCATGTGGGATTTAAAAGAGTTGAAATAAATATATCTGCAGATTTACCAACCGGCATGTTTGCCTTTAATGAAGCAAGCAATCAAATATTGATAAAAAATAATGGAGAAATATTGCCCGTAGGGAATACAACTGCAAAAAGTGACGTATTTAATATTTTAGATTCAAACGTTAATTTTGTCGTATCCCTTGATGATACCGACACAGGCTGGGCAGAATCCTATACCCCAACCCCAGCCGATATTAAAGCATACTTTAATGCATGCCCATATATCCTAGAATACTCCACCGACCCAAGCCAGACCATATTACCCACCATAAGCTACAAATCCCCCACCAACGCAGCGGCGCAAAGAGATAGCAATACTAATGCGATTGCACAGCTAAGCGATATTGTCGCCGAACACGATTTAATTGTAGCAGGACAAAAAAATGAAGTACAACAGCCTGAATACTCGGGGATGCTGACGCAAAATAAGCCGGTGTTTTCGGTAGGAACAGGATATGATGAGCAGGGGAAATATGTTGATGTGGGAGATAGCGTTGTTAAGGGGCAAGTTAGCGTAGAAAGTATTAAGGGATTAACTATATCAAATTTAGTTCAAAATGGAAATGTTGCTACTAACTTTATAAGCGATACTACTGGCACTCCTTTTGTTATTCAGCCTGATGGCACTTGGAGAGCTAATGCAGGATATTCTGATTCAGACCAAACATTTTCTTTGATATCGGGAAATAAATATTTTTTCTATTGTAGAATAAAAGACACTTCTGTTGGGAATCTAACAAATAGACTAAGAGTAGTATATTCTGACAATAGCATTCAAAGCATAACACCGGGAGGATCAGTTGATGAAATAGGAATAATACTAACCGCCCAATCTAGTTTATTAGCTAATTTGCAGATAACTGAGGCTAGTGCAGGACTCGTAGAAAGAGACTATCAGCTGTTTATACCAATGACAGATATAGGAATAGAAGGTTATACAGCAGAACAAATGCTTGAAATAGCAAGACAAGGGCATTGGAGCGGCACTAAATCTACAAATAGCGTAAGAGCTAAGAGTATTGGGAAGAATTTATTTGATGTCAAAATGATAAATACAACTTGGTTTGCTGGAGGGGAACCTTTAAATCACGAAATTTTAGACATTTCATCTAGTAAAATATCGGTAAAAGGAAATAATTCAGGAACTTCTGGAATGGGCTATAGATTAAAAGTTAAACCCAATACTACTTATGTTTTTAGTTGTGAAATAGTTCAAGCAGATGTTAATGGAAATATTAATATTTCTTCTAAAGAAACGTGGTATGGAAGAAGGTTAACATATCATGCATCAAGTATTGGAGAAAAGATTACAAAAACATTTACAACTGGTGCTTATGAGACAGAGTTAAACATTTCTTTCAATAAATATGGTGGTGATAACAATATTAATATTTTAGAAAATATCCAACTCGAAGAAGGTTCAACTGCAACCGACTACGCCAAGCATGAATTTAGTGAAATGTATGTTAGTCTCCCAGACGATGTTGACGCGTTACATTCTCTTCCAAATGGCACTAAAGATGAAGTTAGTGATAATAAGTTGTATAAAAGGATTAGCGAAGATTATACAATTACATCAGATCTATTTAAAGCACTTGTAACATCACTTATTAATGTTGATTTAGTATTATTAGATTTAAGAAATCAAGCACCTAATATCTTAAAATCTGCAGATATATATAAAGTGAGAATGCAAAATAGCTCTGAGGTACCTATTACCTCTAGAGATAATGTGGAAAATATAGGTAAATTTTATGCGGCAACGGGGACAACCGAAGGAAGTATATATCTAATTATAGCTAAAGGTCAATATCCAAACTTAGCTACTGCACAAGCTAATATTATTAATGACTATAGCCTAACTACGCTAACTTATCAATTAGCACAGGAAAAACAGTATGATATGAACATCACTCCGTTAACTTGTTATCCAAATGGAACGATAATCGTTGAATCATGGAATACGGCTGTATTAAAGGAAAGTGATATAGCGAGCATACATACAAGCGCCGCGGAAGCTGACGTAGTGGCCTTGAACATCTTAGACAAACAACAAGTTGTACTCGGCGGCAGCTCCACGATAGGGAATTTTGAAATTAATGGATGGGATGAAGTGCCTGTATTTGACTGGGATGTTGCAAATATTGTTGGTAAGTTCTATATTAGTGCAGTAAGTGGGGTAGTGGCATTTATAGTGCCAAAAGGAACATATGCAAACCTAGCAGCGGCCCAAGCCGGCTTAGCAGGAATAGTTGTGCAGTATGTCACCGACCCAAGCCAGACCACATTACCCACCATAAGCTACAAAGCCCCCATCAACGCAGCGGCGCAAAGAGACAGCAATACTAATGCGGTTGCACAGCTAAGCGATATTGTCGCAGAACACGATTTAATTTTACTGTCCATAGCGGCAGGACAAAAATAGGAGGGATAAAAAATGCAACAGAACAAACATGATTTAACTACATCAGCCGGTGTCTTTGCATACCTGGCAGAAAGAACCAATTTTTTTAAGCCTGTTGAAAATGATTTTTTTAAAATAATTAGTGAAAACACTGCGCTTAAAGAAGAAAACGAGATATTGCAAACGCAGATCGACACGCTAGCATTAGAAATCTTAACTGTATTGGGGGTGTAAAAGATGTGGAAAATTATTCTGAAAAGGTTATATGATTCTGGAAAAATCAATGAAACAAGGCTAAATAACGCGGTCGTAAAAGGATTAATAACAGAACAGGAGAAAACAGAGATCGTGGCACCTCCGCAGACAGTAAAATAGCTTTGGAATGGCGTAACAGTTTTTATAATGAGCAGTGGAACAATAGCCGTAGCGTGTACGGAAAGCGGAACAGCAGGCAATGTTCCGGCCAACCAAATTACTTTTATGCTTGTCACCATTGCAGGGATCAATGCGGTGTATAACATGGAACCGACAAGCGGGGGCTTTGAGGCGGAAGGGGACGGGGAACTGCTGGAAAGGTATTACGGAAGAATCAGTGTCCCCGCCACATCGGGCAATAAGGCCCAGTATAAAAGCTGGGCCAAGTAAGTACCGGGGGTATGGGATGCAAGGGTTATTTCTCTTTGGAACGGTGACGTTATTGCTTCCTTCAGAGGGTACATTGTTGTCAAGTTTACTTCAAAAATTGGCACACCCCCGAATCTGG
>JAKSBV010000503.1 GCA_022360955.1 Bacillota bacterium | reverse complement strand
TTTTCTCAAATCCCTTCTTAATTTCAAAAAAATTTTCATCAAACATCAAACAGGGGACGGTTCATCGTTCTAGAACGATGAACCGTCCCCTGTTTGATGTTTGATGAAAATTTTTTTGAAATTAAGAAGGGATTTGAGAAAAAGTGTCGAATTAATAATATAACATGTATTACAAGTTGGGGCTGTTAGTTTTTGGTCAAGGGAGCTATTAGATCATGCATATAAAATCAATAAAGAGAAAAAGTGTTTCTGAGGAAGTATTTGATCAGATTAAAGACAATATTGTGAAGGGTGTGTGGAAAGAAGCGGAAAAGATTCCTTCTGAAAACGAATTGTGCAAAATATTCAATGTAAGCAGAGTCAGTGTCAGAAGTGCTATTCAAAAGCTGCAGGCCGTAGGCATCTTAACGACTAATCAAGGACAGGGTTCTTTTGTATCTACCTCAATGAGCGGTAATATTCTTAATGGTTTTATTCCTCTCCTGAATATAAACACTGAAGAATTTAGAGATATTTTAGAATTCAGAGAAGCTTTAGAATTTAAAAGTATTGATTTAGCCGTTGACAGAGCAACAGAAGCAGACTTATCTAAAATTGGTGATGCTTTAGAAAATATGATCAAACATAGAGAAAATTATAAGGGGTTTACGAGATTTGACTATGAATTTCATTTGAATATCGTTAAAGCATCTAAAAATAAAATCTTTATAAGTATTATGCAAAGTTATAAAAGTATTTTTATTAACTATTTAGAAGAAATGAATAAAGTATATCAAACAAAGGATATGTCCCTGGAAAATCATAAAAATATTTATGATGCGCTTTTAAAGGGAGATAATCAACGGGCAAAATCTATTATAAGAAAGAGCATGGATACTAATTTGAAGCGATTCAGGAGAAAAAAAGATTGATTTTTTTGCAACCATACTTGTAACACATGTTACAAGCGTGGAATATAAAAAGTAAAGGAGAATTTCATGAAAATAAAGATTTATAAGATTGAACCGCCAAATGAGAGCTGGTACTGGATAAGAATTATAACAGATCAAGGTTATGAAGGATGGGGGGAATTTTTTGGCGGCATTAATGCCAACGCTGCAGCCCAGATTATTCAAGATTTATCAGCAACCATAGTTCATAAAGACCCCAGAAATATTTTAGATTGCATGGATTCTTTTAACAGCTGGCAATTAATCAATATGAAGACGAATCATCTGATCGCTACGGCCTGGAGTGCTATAAATCAGGCATTATGGGACATAACAGCGCAAATGTATAAGCTGCCCCTGTATCAATTATTAGGTGCATACGGCAATAACGAAATTCCTCTTTATGCGAATCTAAATAAAGGATTAAGGAATGACAGGGCAACTAAATTATTACAGGAACGGGCTGTTTCTGCTCTTCATGATGGTTTTCAAATGATAAAATGTACGCCTTTTGATGAAGTAATGCCGAATTCGATTTTTCCGGATCTTAGAGCAGGCCTTGAAAGGCTGGAAGCAGTTTTTTCCAACGTTCCTGTTTCCAAAGTTGCAATAGATTGCCACCAACGTTTTCATAGAACGACTTTAACGCAGCTCTTAGAATATTTTTCGACCAAGGAAGAGTCACCATTTTGGATTGAAGATATCATTGCTTTGGATAAGATAGATGAATTTGTCGAAATTCGTTCTCGGTTTTCTAAGTTCAGATGGGCCGGCGGGGAGAGTTATTGCAGTATTAATGACTTTAATCGTTTAATAAACAAACATATTTTTGATACTATTATGCCGGATATAAGATATTGCGGAGGCATAAGCGCTGCTAAAATTATTATTCCGCTTGCGGAAGAAAATGGGGTTTGGGTCTCTCTCCATAATCCCAGCAGCCCTATAGCAACGGCATTTTCTGCACATGCAACAGCATTATCGCGATATAAAATGCCATTGGAATACCCCTATCGAACCGTAGAGAGCAGACAAGAAGCAACGATTCCTGCCGAACCTGTTAAAAATGGAAAATACATATTGTCCCATCGTTCCGGTATAGGCTTGAGACCTAATGAAAGATACATAAAAAAATATGGTTTTGAATGGGGTGAGGGTAAATGGACCAAAATGTTATAACGTTTCCATAGTTCACGGGAAGTGAGGTGACTTTTACTTGGGGGAATATGCGGACAAGCATATTTAGAGGGGGTGATAGCATGTATCATAAGCTGCCGCTATATGAGACATATAAGAAAAATGATTTTATAGTAGGATTGTTTTTTATTATATTCGATATCCTGATCTTGTTGGAAATAGTGCTGAACATAAGCAACGATCAAAGCAAGATATTTCCGGCCATCGCTGTTGTAATCATAGGACTTTCCGGATTAGCACTAATCGTTAGCGCTGTTTTCAAACGATCAAAAGAAAAACAAAATTCTTTGGTTTACAAAAGAATCGAATTATTACTGATCGGTTTGTTGTTGGTGTATTATTTTGCAATGCAGATGATAGGCTTCTATACAACCACACTGTTGTTTCTGGTTTTTACGTTCCTCATTGTGGAAAGGTCGTGGTCAAAAAGGGCCTTTAAAACAGCAGTGATATACAGCCTTATTATTACCGTTACGATATATGTAAGTTTTTCGATTTTTCTTAGAATGATGATGCCGGCCGGGCTATTGTTCTAAAGATCGCATAACGATATATTTCGCGTTCAATACAGTTTAAAAATTTTGAAGGAGGAAAAAGAATGTTTAGTAAAAAAATGCATTTAGTCATTTGGGGATGTTTAATTGTTTTAAGTCTTATGTTAGCGGCTTGTAATGGAGGTGCAGCCGAATATCCTGATAAAACAATTAAATTTTTTGTGGGTGCTAATGCCGGTGGCGGAACCGATATACTGGCAAGACTCCTTACCGCAGAAATGGAAAAGGAATTGGGGGAATCCTGTGTAGTCGTTAATAAACCGGGTGCAGCCGGTCAAATATCTAATTTAGAGCTTGCCAATTCCAAGAAAGACGGATATACTTTAGGATTTTTGACTGATTTCAATACACTGGTAGCTATGAATACGGATGAAGATCTTGGATACAAGCTTGATGATTTAGAGTATATATGTTCAATTAACCGTAGTACGAATGCGATCATAATCAGAAAGGATTTTCCGGGCGGAGAAACATTTGAAGACTTTGTGAAATATGCAAGAGAAAATCCCGGTAAAGTTAAAATCGGTCATTCGGCAGTTGGTCAGGCGCTGCTGATTAATAGTCTGGAAGAAAAAGCCGGCATTAAACTTTCGCCCATTATGTACAATGGCGGAGGAAACAATTATAATGCCTTACTCGGCGGTCATATTGACGTTGCCATTATTGGCACTAAATTTAGTGCACAGGCTGCTGAAAAAGGCTGTACCACACTTGCGGTGACTTCTGACAAAAGGATAGATATTCTGCCGGAAATTCCGGCTTTACAGGAATTCGGATATGATGTAGTCAATAACGAAATAACCAGAATTATTGTAGCGCCTAAGGGAACGCCTCAAGAAGCAATTGACAAAATTCGGGATACGGTAAAAAAGGTTACTGCTACCGATGCGTTTCAAAAGAAGCTTTCGGAGATAAATGAAGTCTATGAGTTTAGAAGCGGTGAGTCCTTGATGGAAATATTCAACAAGAAAAATGATGCGATCAAGGCTATTGTTGAATCTAACCCGGAGTTATTCAAAACGTCTAATTAGCAATCATCGCCTTATTGCATGAAAAGAGACATTAAAGATAGTACACTTTAAACCTAAAAATACATTTGGATAAGGGCGTTTTAAAAATACATGACTCGTTTTACGAATGTCCAATGATGAATATATGCTATTTTTTGAAACGCCTTTTGAAAATGCACCCTGATTCACAGAGGAAGGGAGTGAAAAATATGGACTTTATTTTTGAAATAATGGTCTCAATGTTTAATCCGCTTACACTGATATTGATTTTATTTGGCGTATGTGTAGGCATATTCGTAGGAGCTATGCCGGGACTCAATGGCCCGATAGGCGTCGCGTTACTTCTGCCGCTTACATATGGCTTGTCTCCGGAAAATGGTCTTTTAATGCTGGGCGGCATATATATGGGTACTGGTTTTGGCGGGTCCGTATCGGCTATTTTACTCAATTGCCCGGGGGCCGGTGTAGCAGCCTGTACCGCTTTGGAGGGGTATCCTCTGGCACTTAAAGGCAGGGGGAAAGAAGCTCTTTATTATTCCGTGCTCTCAAGTTCTATAGGAGGACTTGTCGGACTCCTGGCCATGATTTTTTTCACTCCTTTGTTAGTTGAAGTTGCCTTGAAATTCGGATCGGCAGAAATGTTTTTAGTAGCAGTGGCCGGTCTTGCAGTTGTAGGCAGCATTCTGGGCAAAAGTCCGAGTCGAGGTTTCTTTGCTGTGGCGCTGGGGCTATTAATCTCAATGGTTGGCATTGACAGCATGGCTGTTGGGAAATATCGTCTCACTTTTGGATTTGACAGTTTAGTACCGGGTATTCCACTTATTCCGGCGTCTGTAGGCTTTTTTGCCATAACAGAAATGTTAACACTTTCACGTAACCAATCGCAAAATATTGTTGATGTCCCTTTTCAGGAGTTTACGGTATTTCAGGCATTAAAAAATATTTTTCGCAAATGGTTTGTTCTGGCTAAGTCCTGCTTGATCGGGACTATTGTGGGTATATTACCGGGAACAGGGGGTGCTATAGCTTCATTTGTTTCTTATGGTGAAGCCAAAAGGTCTGCAAAAGATCATAAGTCCTTCGGCAACGGAAACATTGAAGGGATAATCGCACCTGAAAGCAGCAACAATGCGGCAATAGGAGGTTCATTTGTACCTATGCTGGCGCTGGGGATACCGGGGTCGGCAACGTCTGCAATCATGTTTGGGGCCCTTATGATCCATGGATTGCAGCCGGGGCCTAAGCTTTTCGTTGAAAATGCCCATATGGCCTATACATTTATGCTGGGTATGCTGCTTACCGTCATATGTATGGCCATAGCCGGCATTTTAGGCATTCCGCTTTTCTCTAAAATACTTAAAATAAAAACCACCTATATCGTCCCTACGGTTTTAGTGTTTGCCATGATAGGGGCCTATAGTGCCAGGAATAATGTTTTTGATGTGTTGTTAGCTATTATTTTTGGATTTGTCGGGGTATTTTTTAAAAAAGCCAGGATTCCTATTGCGCCCATTATCCTTGGGATTATACTGGGAAAGATAACGGAAGAAAACTTTAGAAGATGTTTGGTTGCAGCCGCGGCAGAAGGGGTTAATGTAGTTAACTATATATTCCTGAGACCTCTTTCGATTATTCTAACCGTATTTGTTGCAGTCATTATTTTTACTAATTTTAAAAGCCTGGTATTTGCTAAAAAAATGACTAAAAATGATGCTGATTAATACAAAGGGTGAAAAATTATTTTGGAGGGGTTATGAATGACAGCACGTAAGACCAATATACTTTTTATTAATACCGATCAACAAAGAGCTGACTCTCTTGGATGCTACGGGAATTCAATTGTTAAAACGCCAAATATAGATAGGCTGGCGGAAGAAGGTGTACTCTTTGAAAATGCTTACTGCGTTCATCCGCTTTGTTCTCCGTCAAGGACTACTTGGCTTACAGGCCGCTATATCCATTCCCACGGCTATTGGAGGAACGGTCGCGGCGTAAGAGAAGGAGAAATATATCAAAGTGCCGTCCTAAAAGAAAATAATTACAAAACAGCGCTTATCGGTAAAGCACATCTTACGCCGACCCATGGTGATCCTCATAAATATTTGGAATCATACCAGACGATTAATGGTATATCTGAGGACGAATGTTGGAATTTCTGGAAAAATTATAATGATCCATACTTTGGATTTGAGCATGTTAGACTTTCAATAGGTCATGGGGATAGATGTGTTAACGGCGGGCATTATGCTTCATGGCTTCATGAAAACTTTCCTGAAAAAGTACCGCTTTTTTTCAAAGAACAAGCACTCGATCCTGATGATGTCAGTTATCAAAGCTGGAAGTCCGCAGTTCCCCTTGAAATACATCCCGCTACATGGATTGCAGATGAAACGATAGCGTTTATGGAAAAAAATAAAGATCAACCGTTTTTTGCAACGGTAGGCTTTCAGGAGCCGCATCCGCCCTTTAATCCTCCGGCGCCGTATTGCTATATGTACAACCCTGAGGATATGCCGTCGCCGCCATACAGAGAAAATGAGTGGGGAGATGACCCACCGGAACATATTAAATTCTATCTGGAAAGAAATCGTTGGGATAGGGTAACTAAGGATAAAGAAAGAGAGATTCTTGCCCATTATTATGGTGCGGTTACCATGCTGGATGATGCGATAGGGCGGATACTAAAGGCCCTTGATGACCTTGGGCTTGCAGAGAATACGATGGTGGTTTTTACGTCGGACCACGGAGACTGGTTGGGGGATCATAAGCTGTGGCTTAAAGGGGCTGTCCATACCAGGGGCCTTATAAGAGTTCCTCTTATCATGAAGTGGCCCGGCGCAGCTAAGGCCGGCTTGAGAATCAAATCTGTCGCAAGTCAAATAGACCTTGCATCTACGCTTTATGATGCGGTGAATGTAAAAGAACCTTATGGTGTGCAAGGCAAATCGATGCGCAAGGTACTTGCCGGAGAGGCAGGTGCTGTCAGAGATTATGCCCTTGTTGAACATAGACACGAATGCTATAGAGAGGATTCGCCTTTGGCAAACAGGCTTGCAGCAGATCTTGCAGCTTGTGAAAAGAGAAAGAAGATGGAAAGAGAGCTTGTCAATTGGCGGGATAAAGACCTTATTTTTAAAACCATTGTTACAGATCAATATCGTTTGACGTATGCGCCGGCCATAGGATATGGAGAGCTTTTCGATTATAGGGAAGATCCTAATGAGTGCTGCAATCTTTGGGATACGCATGTGGAATTGCGTAAATCGCTGCTCATTAAACTCCTGGATGCGCTTATTGAATCCACAGACCCTTTGCCGGAAAGGGAGTATCGCCTTTAAGGCGATTCAGCCGAGTGCTTGGATGCAACCCTTATTGTACGGAAAACGAATTAGAAATGGAGTGAGTGATAGCATTGTTGGTGAAGGAGCAAATTTTAGAAAATAAGATAGTGGCAATTATTCGAGGGGTCGATTTAGACCACATGAACGATACGGTGGGGGCGCTTCTGAAAGGAGGCATCAATCTGGTAGAGCTGGCGATCAACCATGAAAGTGATGCGTCAATATCAGAGACATTGGCATCTCTTAAACTCGTGAAAAGAACGTATGGAGATAAGGTCCTTTTAGGAGCAGGGACGGTATTAACGACTGATCAAGTTAAAATGGCAGTTGATGCCGGTGCAGAATATATCATTTCTCCCGGAAAGGATTTGAAAGTAATAGAGGCAACTAAAAGCCTGGATAAAATTTCTATTCCCGGGGCGCTTACCCCTTCGGAGATTACAGAGGCATATTATGCCGGCGCAGATTTTATAAAGATTTTTCCTGCGGGCGCACTTGGAATAGATTATATTAAAGCTGTTAGAGCGCCATTAGCGCATATTCCCCTCATTGCCGTAGGGGGCGTTGATATGGACAATATGACTGAGTTTCTTGATTCGGGTGTCGTTGGTGTAGGCATTGGGATCAGCTTGGTAGATACCAGTGCGGTATATAATGAAAATTATGAGAAAATAGAAAGACTTGCGAGACAGTATGTAGCGCAAACACTCTAAACAGAGGGCGGTTCTTTGTTCCGGAACAAAGAACCGCCCTCTGTTTATTCTCAAAACCGGACAGCAAAAGAGAAGACATATATTTTTTATTGTGCTAAACTTTAGCACAAGGAGGTGATGAGATGGAGTGGCTGAAGCGATTAAGCTGTGCCATTGAGTATATGGAAAACAACCTGGACGGGGATATTTCTTATGACGAAGCTGCAAAAATTGCCTGCTGTTCAACCTATTATTTTCAGCGAATGTTTTCCTATGTGGCAGGGATGACCCTATCCGATTATATCCGCCGGAGGAGAATGACAAAGGCGGCTTTCGAGCTGCAGACAAGTGATGCCAAGGTGATGGATATCGGTTCAAAGTATGGTTATGTTTCGCCAACCTCGTTTAACCGTGCGTTTCAAGCTGTTCATGGGGTTGCCCCAAGTGTTGCGCGTACGGAGGGGACTTTATTAAACGCTTATCCGCCCATTGGTTTCTCGATTAGCGTTACCAATGTTAAGAGTATGCGGTACCGGATTGAGACAAAAGGCCCTATGAGAGTAGTTGGGATCAGGACGCCGTTGCAAGAGACCCAGGAACAGAATTTTGAAAGGGTCCCTGCATTCTGGGATGCAACCTTAAAAAGCAATGTATTCTCGGAAATTTGCAACTTACCAAACCAAACCCCTCAGGGCATTTTAGGTATTACCGTATATAAAAACCCGGATGAAATCTATTACTATATTGCGGCCTCTACCGACAAAGCCGCTTCCGGCAATTTGGTTGAATATGAAATCCCGGCAGCTACATGGGTGATCTTTGAATGTGATGGGCCTTTTCAAGATTCCGTTCAGACCATCTTCAAACGGTTTCTCACCGAATGGCTTCCCTTTTCCGGCTATAATTATGCGCACTTGCCGGATATAGAAGTTTATCCGATCAGCAACCGAAAATTAAAAGGCGGACATTCGGAAGTCCGGATTGCAGTGAAGAAAGCGAAAGAATCTTAGGATAGAGAGGTGCGTAAATGAATTATGAAATTGAAATCAAAGCAATTGAGCCCGTTACGACAGCCACCATGCGCTACAACGGACCGGTTACCGAGGCGGCCAAACACTTTCCTGCCGTATTTAAAGCGATTAAGGGCAAGTCAAACGGGGCCCCTTTTTTTTACTATCATAGGGTTGATGAAAAGAGCGGCATTGGCGAGATGGAATTGTGTGTTCCTACGGCCGAACCCCCAAACGGCAATGGTGTAACGCTAAAAGATTTGCCCCGGGAGAAAGTCGTGTGTCTTACCCATGTTGGACCCTATGATGCCTTGCCGATGGCGTATGAAGCCATGCACCGCCTTATCCGGGAAAAGGGCCTTTCCGTCCGGCCGCCTTGGCGGGAGGTGTTTATAAAAGGACCGGGAATGATCCTGAAAGGCAATCCCAACAAGTATATTACGGAAATCCTGTTCCCACTGAAAGAGGGGGAAGAAAATGCGGGCAATTGAGATTGAGAAGTTGGTTAAACAATACAAGAATGGGGTCAAAGCCCTGGACCATTTAAGTCTTGCAGTAAACGGCGGGGAAATCTTTTCTTTGCTGGGACCGAACGGTGCCGGAAAATCCTCTCTGATTAATATTCTCACCACCTATTACAAACCCACATCCGGACGTGTAACCATGCTGGGGAGAGATGTATACAAAGAACCGGCCTGGATTCGCGCACAGATTGCCTGTGTGGCGCAGCAGATTTCCATCGATGCCCACCTTTCGCTGATGGAGAATATGATGTTCCAAAGCAGGCTGCACAAAGTAGATGGGCAGACGGCAAAAAAAAGGATAAATGTCTTGATCGACAGTTTTGGACTTGCCGGGTATCTGAAGTACCCCACAGCATCCTACTCGGGCGGCGTGAAGCGCAGACTGGATATTGCCATGAATATGGTTTCTTGTCCTAAGATCTTATTTTTGGATGAGCCCACAGTGGGGATGGATGTAGAGTCGCGGCAAGCTATGTGGAAAATGCTGCTGAAAATCCGGGATGAGTACGGAACAACCATTTTTCTTACGACCCATTATCTGGAGGAAGCGGACCGGTTAAGCGATACCATTTGTATTATGAAAGACGGGAAGGCAGTAGTCCAGGGAACACCCGGCAGCTTACGCAGTTACACCCGGCAGGACATGCTTCGCATTGCATTTTCCGGTGCTGAGGAAACAAAAAGATACAAAGATGCCCTTGACCATACGGGACTTGTGAAATTCACCGATGTGCGGAATCATTCTGTTTTTGCAGGGGTGGACAACAGTAGAGCAGCTTTTACGGCTGTGAACAAGTGGCTCTTGGATCATCATGCGGTCTTTGACGCAATCGAAATTGTAGAACCCGGTCTGGAAGATGTTTTCTTGGCGTTAACCGGCTCAGGAGAAAATAGGGGGGAGGCACAGGTATGTTAAATATTTTGTGGCGAAATATGAAGTGGCGTTTTCAAAACCCCATTGCAGTGATCATTCCGTTATTGCAGCCCCTTATCTGGCTTGTTTTGTATAGCGCTGTCGCAGCCCAGACCATGCAGAATACGGGTATCGGCAATTACACCGCTTTTATTTTACCGGGCCTTATGGTGCTTGTGACCTTCGGGGCCTGCAGCAGCGGCGGTATTATCAATTTCATTATGAAATCCGGTGGCAGCTTTTACCGGATACTGATCGCACCTGTAAGTCGAAGGGCCATTGTATTGGGACAAATGCTGGAGGCCATACTGCTTTCCTTCTTGGAAATAGCGATTCTATTTATCGTAAGCCTTTTTTTCTCGGTAAAGGTAGCATCGGGCCTAGCCGGAATCGCGCTCATGATATTGTTGATCTTTATGACCGCGTTTTTCATGTCAAGTCTTGCCTATTCCATTAGTCTCTTCCTGCCGAACGAAGTGATCTATGAGACCATCATGACTGCGATTGTGCTGCCTATGTTTTTCTTAAGCTCAGCGCTTTTCCCTACGGATCATTTGTCCGGAGGATTGGCGATAGCCGTCATGCTCAATCCATTTACACATATTATTGATGCCCTGCGCAGCCTGATATTCGGAGAGAGGATATTATTTGAAAATATCCTGCCGGTCATTGTGCTATTGGCAGTGATGTGCTGCGGCAGCTTTGCACTGGCAATGCGGAGACTCGAGAAGGAGACTGCGCATTGATCGTAAAACAGGGGACGGTTCTTTGTTCTAGAACAAAGAACCGTCCCCTGTTTTACGCGTTGACATGTTGTGTTCAAATATGGTAAAATTGTAACATTATGATTCGGGCGATTTTTTAGCTGACGAAGGCTGCAAGAAATACTAGCAATCATAAAAAAATAGCTGCAAGAAATACTAG
>JAKSBV010000489.1 GCA_022360955.1 Bacillota bacterium | reverse complement strand
TTATACCCTCGCATATAAAAATAGATAATTCAATCATTTTACGCTTAAAGTCTTCAATTGAATTAACAACTGCTGACTCTTTCAGGGTCTTATTTACATCAAGCTTAACATTCTGTTGTTGCGCTAACCTGACCATCTGATGAATCGTCTCAAAAATAATATATCGCATGATCATAAAAGAAAGCGCTTGAACTCTTATACTCTCTATAAAATCATCCAATGCAGTTAAAGCAACATCATTGTTACCATGACGAATACTTTGAATAAAAAGGGCCTGTTCTTTCGAAGGATATTGATGATTCTCTTCATTCTCTATAATAGTTGTATCATACGTATATATCTTTTGAGTATTGTTAATATCTCTGAATTGTAGTGCTGTTTTAGCCTCAAGAAAAGAAGTATTGCATTTTGCAATATCTCTATATGGTGTTCCTACACCAATAACAAGCTGTGTTTCAAAGGTAGAGGTTATCATATCCATTATTTTGTTTGAGTAACTCATAACATCCGGCTGATTATCTTCCGTGTTAATAATAACACCAACCATATTTTTTTCATTTGTTAACTCAATCCCATATGCTATAGTATATTCAAACGGCATTTCTTCCACAATTCTACATATTTCATTTATATCGGAATTAAAACCAGATAAGGATATAACCATTACAAAATATAATGAGTAGTCAAACTGTATACTTGCACACTGTAAATAGTAATGAAGATCTTCTGTTTTGCCTCCATCCTGTATCAGTCGTTGTAAGCATTGCTCCTTTATGATAGGACGCTGTTTCTCAATTTGATGTAATAATACTTTATTACTGCCCAATAGTTTTTTATAGGTGTTACCAATTATTTCAAATTCATTTTGTTTTTTATCTATTGAAGAACCATCTGTCATCAAACTCAAAATATAATTAACAGGACGATAATTATATGTAGCAAGTAATATTGCCAGTATAATACCCATTAACATCAAAGCAACAACAAAACTATATAAAAATAGCTTTGCTTTAGTAATTTGGTGATAAAAACGATTGTATGTCATAAGCACACAATACGTAAGCCCACTATCTTCTGAAATGGTCCTTATGGCAACATACTTTTTACCGTCTACAGATATATTATTTATTCCCGTACCTTTTAGTTTTGTCAGTTTATTATTTATTTCTTCAATATTGTGCATCTTTAAATCAGAACTAAATCCTTGATGATATGCAAGGCTGAGATATGTATCATAAATAAAAAAATCTCCGGTTAAGCTTCCCATATAATCTTCAAAGATTTTAGCAGTCTGTGAATTGTTTAAAACAAAAACCATTGAAGCTGTTGGCATGATTTCATTATATGGTAACGGATACAAAAAACAAAGAGATAGCCCTTCCGTTTTGTAGGGAACAAGATATTTATTACTGAAAAGCTGAAAATTCGTAGATTTATTTAAACGATTATAAAATCTAACCATTGTCATATCATAATCATTACTTATACGGTTTTCAAAGATGCTGTATAATATAGGTCCATCCGCCATATGTACAATATTTTCTCCACGTCGATATAATAATATGCCAGGATTCTGTACCAGCGTTTCTTCATAATGCCCTATAAGAGCAGTTCTCTCATTAACGTCAGTAACATTTTTATTAAATAATTCATTAATATTATATTTAGAGCTAATGTTTAAAGCAACACTTGAAAAATCCTTAATAATATAATCCATTTTGGATTTTAGCTGTACAAGAGAAGCTATCCTAGTCTCATTTGTTTTCTGCTTTAAATCGGAAACATTCGTAGTATAAAGCAAAAAACTCATTATTAAAGTTGGTATCATGGCAACTAAAAGAAATGATAGAAAATATCTGTAAAGAATCGGAACATTTTTGATCTTTAGCATACATAATTTCTCCTATCTGTGACAATAGTGACAAAAGATAATTGTTCAATCTCCTTCTACGGTCTTAAATATTATTTTGCCAACTCAATTTTCGCCCATTAAAAATGTGCTGTGAACCTTGAAAAATCAATAGTTTCGGGCAATAAAAAATGCAAGAATCATCACTTTTATGATATAGATAATAAATATTAAAGTTAGAAATATAATCGTACGCCAGCAACAGATATTCCGAATCTAAGCGCTTGTATTGGTTGGGTTAAGGTAAGGGGACACACCGTACCGGAAGTCAGAAGTCCGAAATCGGAAGTCGGATAAGAATTGTATTAAATTCTCTCCTGTTGGGTTATATTCTGCCCTCTAACCTCCGACCTCCGGTTCATAAGGTTACTTCCATACCATTATATCACTAGTTCTAGTATTTATTTATCTATAGAAGTCCCTAAACCCTAAAATAAAAAATAAACGGAGATCTTACACTACTATGATATCACAAAAGGGCCAAAAACAAAAGCAATTATCGACAAGCGTTTCTGTCAAGTGATTGACGGCAATATTTTTTATAAATCAAAATCATCTTCACTTATATATAACACAATAAAAAATTTACATTTCCGTCAACCACCTAAACTGTTTTTTTAGTCAATTAATATTTTAGATGATTTTGATGGATTTGGGAAGAGTTTTCTCTTTCCATATTTTTTCCCTTTTTCTTGCTTTTCCATTTTTTCTGCCTTCATAAATTATACACTAACTGAGAGAACAAATCCTCGCTTTATAGAGTGTACTTTTTTAGAAAAGCCTTTACTTTTTTTTGGGTTTTAGGACTTATGCTGTCTGCTTGCGCTCTAACAAATGCTGCAATCATCTCCTGATGCGCCGTACGCTCATATACTTCGTCCAACACCTCTATAATATCGCTTTTTAATAATGCTTTTTGTCTTGCCGGATATGTACAAATGTTGTCTATGTCTAATAATTCATGGACAATTTGTGTTGTGTATTCCTGCTTGTTCCTCAAAATTTTCTTTAGGTTACGTACAAAACATTGGGCCGTCATAAACTTATCGTCATTGAAACGCTCCATATATTTCGGGAATACGTCAGCAAACGCGTTGCTTTCATCTACTTTCGTCAGGTTGGCTATTATTGTCAGCCCTATATCTCTATGATAGGAATTCTTATGGTCCAAAAGGAAAACAAAATCACCCCAATATTGGTAAAACAACTCGGGCTTTTCCTCACTTGCCTTCGAAATGATATAATAACAATGGTAATACACCATGATGTTGCTGTTAGTCAACAGCTGCCTCACAACTTCCTCTCTAATAGTTACATCCTCCCACACGGCCTTAACAAATGCATCGATATCCACATTTTTATCGGCTATTTGTTCAACTAAAGGATGCTCAGCCATCTCTCCACCTCTTTCATAGGTAATAAGCCAATTTTTCCGTACTCTTGGCAAAAACACTGCCTAATCAAATTCCTTTTATAATAAAAAGAAAATGAATATCACATACTATTCACTTTCAAATTGAATTGTTAAATCCTTTAAGTTGATCACTAGCCCAAGTCTTATCATCAAATCCAGCCCAAGTAATCCATTCACCTCACCACTTGGATCTATTACTCCGAAATCCATTTTAATACACTGAATTTCAGAGTCACCAATGATTACCGAATCAATTTGCTTTGAAAAAAAATTATGCAGATCTCCTCCAACACCGTAAAATGAATTTATTGAATCGCTTATTTTGGCTTCAATTCCAATATCCTCAACAACATCTGGAGATATTATTGACTCTGCCGCACCCGTATCTATAACAACATTATCGATTGACTTTTTTGACCCAAATAAGACAATGTTAGTGTCGTAAACAAAAGTCCTCCTCTAAACTCCAGCTTCATTGTCGTACACCTCTAAACCCAAATATTCTGCGAATAGGTATTTCAATTTTTTCTCTACCGGTATGGTATACAATGATATTGTTCTTCGCCCTTACCAATTCCCTGGTTGCTTCTCTATCACTTTCAAATGAACATATTACGGCTACATCATCAATATATCGAACTTCATTTTCAATGTGGTCATGTAAAACTTGTAACTTAACAAATTTATCAGGGTATATTTTTCTAACCTCTTCCCATTTCATTTTGAATTCACATCCTCTCCTTTGTTAACCTAATTGTACCTCTTTTTCAAACAAAATTCTATAGGAACAGCAAGCAAATTTCTTTCAGCTTAAATCATTTCTGAAAACAATATGCCCCCAGGAACAAGTTATTTACGATCTATGCGACAACTTGTTATTCCGACTTTATTTGTCCCTATAATGTCAGACTCAAAATCTGAGTCAGTTTCCATTGCGACTTTTTTTAAAACATGTGACAAATATGGATTTATAGAAACTTCTCATTACAATAGGCTTTAATACGCTATGTACAATGCCACATTTACCGTATCTTCAATAAAGAACTTCATATCACGCTTTCCGCCAGCCTTTAGGATATAAGTTTTTTAACATCTGTCCTGTCTGTTTGGCCCATCCGATGGTATATCCGTCTACACATACGGCGACAAATCCCTTGGTTCCGGGAATGATAAGGGTCTCGCCTTTCAGGTATTTCAATATTTCCTTTGACCCGGCGGAAAAATCGATGACATTTTTGATGGCCTTCTGCTGCAAAGAAAGAATCAGAGAATGGGACGGTTCAAACCTCTCCCTTTTCAAACGTCCCAGGTACCACCCGAACTTTGCAATTTTAAGACCGCTCAAATCGGGAATTTGTTCCGGCAGACAATATAGATTGTCACCCTTGACCATAAAAATTCCTTTTATCTCTATATTTAAATTTTCTCTTATAAAATCACGAAAGGCCTTCGGAGCATCTTCCTCTTTCTCAAAACCGACGGAGACAGGTGCATTGCTCCCCTTCTTTCGCAGCCGTGCAACAAAATGTCCTTCTCCTTTCAGCTTATGAGGCCATAATCGTACCGTTTTAGCAAGGTCTTGATTGCCGTCGGACCAGTCGGGTCTTCCGCTCGTCATACCCTCCGTTTTAGGTATCTCAACCAGCTCATAAGTTTGAAATATATCTAAAAAGCGTGAAATCATCCTTTCATCTTCTTCCGGCGAAAAAGTACATGTGGAATATACCAGACCGCCTCCCGGCTTAAGCATCCTATCGGCATGCTGTAATATATCCCATTGCATGCCGCAGCATTTTTCGCATTTATATTTTTCCCAACTCTGTGCGGCGGCACGGTCTTTACGAAACATGCCTTCCCCTGAGCAAGGGGCATCTACCAATATTTTATCAAAATATCCTTCAAAATTACAAGCAAGTTTTTCAGGTGACTCATTGGTGACAACAGCATTTCTGACACCGCACAATTCTATATTTTTCACCAGCGCTTTAACCCTATTGGCACTAATATCATTGGCGATCAATAAGCCTTCTCCTTGCATCCCCGCGGCCATTTGCACCGTCTTGCCTCCCGGCGCGGCACACAAGTCAAGAATACGCTC
This sequence comes from Bacillota bacterium, assembly GCA_022360955.1. Classification (GTDB taxonomy): domain Bacteria; phylum Bacillota; class Clostridia; order SK-Y3; family SK-Y3; genus JAKSBV01. The sequence goes on along the minus strand of JAKSBV010000489.1, from coordinate 30,053 downwards.
ACCGGGCCTAGCATCGACTACTGCGCCGGGCAGCATGGCACTGGGTTCCTGTATATAATAAAGTCCTGCATGGTAGTGGGGGTGTCTTCCCGGATTGTCCCCTTCGGCATAGTAAAAACCATCGCTTGTCCAGGGTACGGGCTCAAGAGCAAAAGGGGAAATCGTCTCGAATACTTCCGGATTGATTTTAAGCCCATTCGCTCGAAGTCCATAATGCCTGGGTGCATCATAGGATTTTAAGAACGATTCATACTCTTCATTCCCTAAAAGATTCTTCATTTTATCTAAAAACTCAATCGGTAATTTCACAATACAACTCCTTTGGTATGTAGTGGGGGGTGGGGCGTAGGGGGTGAGGAGGAAAAACCGTGTCTCTCATTTCAAACGTTTATCATCTCGTCAATATTTTTATCCCGTTAAGCAGAAGAATATGATGGCAGCGGCCTTCCGGAAAGCCTTAAAACATGTTAACACAGTATTCTCAGCCCTCAACTATTTTACCTTTGGCATATTATATAAATCTCGATAAAAAATTCACATTAAAGCACGAAGAAGGAATGTGACATACGGAAATCTGAGGTCGGAAGTCGGAAATCTGAATTTTATAAATATAGCTAAAGAATTTTTTAGTCAGACTTCTGATATCACACCTCCGACTTCCCGTTTGACCCACACGGTTTAAGTGTGTCTGGGGGTCTGTCCCCATGTCACTTTCCTGAATGGGTATGTCATTTATTTATCGTATTATATATAGTTGCTGGAATCATTTTCTTCTGCTCAAATTTATACATCCATTCCCCACACAACATTTTCAACTTCAACACTCAATCTCTTAGCATTAAATATACCATATTATAACCCATTATGCCAGTTCTACTACAAGTGAGGGCTGTATAAATTATGGGTGAAGAAAATTATTCCAACAACTGATATTCCAAGACTAAAAAGTAGTTGAGGGCTGAGAGATGAGGGTTGAGAATGGACCATCCACCATTTACGATACGCTTGTCGCTCATTACTTTGGCCCCTGTTTGGTTATATTCCGACTTCCGCCCTCTGATCTCCGACCTCTGGCACATAAGGTCATCTCCATAATTTTCTTCACCTGCACCAAATACACCCACAAATGAGGGGCGCATCCATTTTAGTTGACAAGCATTATCCCAACAAAGGTAACAAATCATCCCCCCAAAATTCTAACTCTTAATCCTTAATTCTTCATTCTTAATTCTTCATTATTCATTATTAATTGCTCTCTCTCTCCTCAAATGACCTTCTCAACATCAAACAGTGACTGCAGGACCAGCCAATTTTGCGGGAAATAACTGTTAATGGTCCAATAGCTTACGCCGCCAAGGCCATACTGGTTGGCGGTTCTTAATTTTGTGTCAATACTTCGTGCATCTTCAAACCAAACCACATGTTCCTTGCCTTCGGCATCATAATAGTTGAAATACGGCGCCTGCGACGCGTTATCATATTGTATTGCGGCCCTTACTCTGCCTGCAAGATCGACAGCTCCCGTATTGGTGACCGTCCTTGCTGCCGTTCCGCTGACATAGGGCAGTGTCCAATCATAACCATAATTCGGTATACCCATCAATATCTTTTGCCGGGGTATAGCCGTTACCGCATAATCCAACACCTGTCTTACCTGATTGATGGGCGCAACAGCCAGCGGCGGTCCATAAGTATATCCCCATTCATAGGTCATCGGTATAACGTGGTCTGCCAATGCGCCGTGAACGGGATAGTCGTGCGCCTCATAAAGCAGACCCGGCTGATCGGCAGAAGTTTTAGGCGCTACGGCTGTGGTCACTTTATAGCCTAAAGGCTCCAGCCTCTCTACTACCTTTCTCAAAAAGTCGTTATATTTTTCTCTGTCTTCCGGATAAATAAACTCAAAATCAATATCCAAGCCATAATAATTTTTGGCCTCTAAGGTCTCGATCACATTATTTATCAACGTTTCCTGTACCTGCTCATCATTTAAAATAGTGCTGACCAGGTCACTGTCAAAGCTTCCCCCTTCCTCAATATTGGTAATTACCATTAACGGTGCCACATTTGCTTCTCTGGCTGCTTGAATCAACGGCTCGTCATCCACTGTACTTAAGCTGCCGTCAGGCCTTACCTCGTAACTAAAGATACTCAGATAAGTTAAATAGGGAAGCGTTTTCTTTAAAACATCCATTGAAATAGTGGGAAACGCATATGCGTTTACTTCTATTGTGCCCAGCTTTCTCGTGCGGGGCGGAATAGTAATGATTTGTCCGGGGCTAATACGGGCAGGATCTGTAATCTGGGGATTGACTGCCAGGATATCATTTACCGTCACACCGTAATCCCTGGCAATATCGTACAGCGATTGTCCCGGAGCTACCCTATGCATACGCATCCCCTCCAAGATAACTAATGTTTGTCCTACCACAAGCTGATTTGGGTCGGGTAGTTCATTATCTGAAGCTATTTTTGCAGGTGGAACACCATATAATTGTCCAATCGTATATAAGCTCTCTCCCGGTCTGACAACATGAATGATCAAAAAAACCACACACCTTTCGTTCTTATTTCACACCATAATTTAATATATGCAGCCGGATGTGAATAGGTGTTTTCGCAGGCACATTAAAGATAGCCAAACAGGAGCACAAAGTGATCTGCAACAAGGTGTTATGAGCGGTGAGCGGTTCATTCTCAACCCTCATCTCTCAGCCCTCAACTACTTTTTAGCCTTGGAACACCCGTTGCCGGAGTACGATTATATTGCCAACTTTACTGCTTATGATCTATATATAAAAATTGTTTCACCACCGGTTAATTACAGGCTTTTTACGGTTTTGAAACAAAGCATGAATATTACAAATATATTACAATTCAAAAAAACATTTGATTTTTTGATCGTTTGTGCATATAATAGTGCAGGTAACAAATCAAATTTAACGTAAAGGAGGTCGTGTAAATGATTAATTTAGGGAAATTTTTACACAATATAACTCAACTGCATAGTAAGTATACATGCACGGCCTGTGCCTTGAAAAATTGACGGGTATATAACCTTGAAAATATTCAAGTCGGAATAATGGGATCATAGGTAGTGTATCGTTGCCTATGGTTTTTTGTTTTTGGAAAGCAAATCTTACATATGTTTTTTCCCGCTGTAAAACCATGTATTGTATGTTTTTGTTAAACCATAGGCCAATCCACCTATGTTTTTTATTCTGTTTAAATCCCATGAGGCACAGGTTAAGATATTCATTCCCTATTAGAGGAGGTAGATCCGTATGCAAAAAATCCGATTGCTTTTACATTTTATGAAGGGGAACAAGCTCATTTATATCGGGGGCATCGTCGCAGTAGGCCTGGCCATAATGTTTGCCGTCATTACCCCCCTGGTTCTTCGTGTAACTATTGATTCCATCATCGGCAATCATCCGCTGGATATTCCCGAACAGCTCCGGCCCATCATACACAGCCTGGGCGGTAAAAGTATGCTGGCACAAAAACTATGGCTCTGTGGTCTGCTCATTGTCATCTTCACAATGATGAGAGGACTGTTTTTATACCTAAAGGGCAGATGGTCCGCTATGGCGGCGGAAGCTACGGCTAAAAATATGCGGGAACAGCTTTATGATCACTTGCAGCACTTGCACTACGACGCTCATGTAAAGGCAAAAACCGGTGATCTCATACAGCGCTGCACCTCCGATGTGGACACCATTCGCGTTTTCTTAGCCACACAATTTATAGAAATAGGACGCGCGATTTTTATGCTGGTTTTCGCATTAAATATCATGATTTCACTGGATCTGTCCATGACGTTTGTGTGTATGGCTGCCGTTCCGGTCATATTCGGCTTTGCCTTCTGGTTCTTCATTATTGTAAAGAAAACCTTTCGTAAGGTCGACGAAGCAGAAGCGATTATGTCTACGGTATTGCAGGAAAACATGACCGGGGTCCGTGTGGTTCGTGCTTTCGGAAGACAGCGCTATGAAATAGATAAATTCGATATCAAAAACAGCACCCATAGGGACAGCGTATATCGCTTGATACGTTTAATGTCCTGGTATTGGTCAATTTCCGATTTTCTTTGCATGGCACAATCGGGTGTTGTCCTCATACTCGGTGTCTACTGGGCCTCAAAGGGCAGAATCAGTTTAGGTACGCTAGTGGTATTTACCTCTTATGCCCGAATGCTCCTCTGGCCTATAAGGCAGCTGGGACAAATACTGACCGATATGGGCAAAACCTTTGTGGCGCTGGATCGTATAGAAGAAATTTTGAATCAACCCGTCGAAACGGCAGAGCAAAACGAATATAAACCCATGATTAAAGGTGAAGTCACCTTTAGAAATGTATCCTTTGCCTACGAATCAGGAAAGTCCGTTTTGAGAAATATTTCTTTTAAGGTAAAGCGGGGCCAGACAATTGCTATTTTAGGACCCACAGGCTGCGGTAAGACTTCCCTCGTACATCTTTTGGTCCGGTTGTATGATTATCAAAAGGGGTCCATTCTCATAGACGGCGTTGAATTAAAAAAATTTAATAAGAAGTGGCTCCGAAAAAATGTGGGTATCGTACTGCAGGAACCCTTCTTGTTCTCAAAAACGATTAAGGAAAATATCAGATTGTCAAAATTGGAGGCGAAAGAAGCCGAAATATTTGAAGCTGCACGCATAGCCTTTATGCACGACGCCATCCTTGATTTTGAAAAGGGCTACGAAACCCTTGTGGGTGAAAGAGGTGTAACCCTTTCGGGAGGGCAAAAACAAAGAATTGCCATTGCCCGCACCATTATAAACAATTGTCCTATTCTCATTTTCGACGATTCATTAAGTGCGGTCGATCTGGAAACGGATCTGGCGATACGAAAAGCACTAAAGGAAAGAAGCCAACACGTTACCACCTTTATTATTTCACATCGTATCACAACCGTATCGGAAGCGGATCATATTCTTGTACTGGATGAAGGAAAAATCGTCCAGTCCGGGACCCATGATGAATTAATCCGCCAAATGGGACTATACCAGCGTATTTGGGCACTCCAAAATAGTTTGGAGAAAGAATTGGCATAAAAAAGGAGGCAGCACACCATGAATACATTTCAAGAACAAACGTATACGAACCGGTTCGACATAGGGCTGTGGCGGAAATTGCTGCGTTATGCAAAACCCTATAAGAAATCGCTGATCACTTTGGGTATGTTTATGATTGGTATCGGTACGATAGATGCATTATTTCCGTTAATGAACAAGTACGCCATCGATCATTACGTGGTGCCGAAATCACTGGAAGGCATAGCGTGGTTTGTCGCCCTTTATGTCCTTATGATCTGCTTGCAGACAATCATTATCAGGCTCATGGTTGATACGGCGGGAAAAATAGAAACAGGCATTTGCTATGACATTCGAAAAGACGGCTTTCAGCGGTTACAGGAGCTTTCCTTTTCATATTACGACCAAACCCCTATCGGATGGCTGATGAGCCGAATGACCTCGGATATCAGAAAGCTTGGGAATACACTGTCCTGGGGGCTGGTGGACTGTGTCTGGGGGGCTACCATGATGCTTGCCATCACCACCATCGTCCTCTACTTGGATTGGAAGCTGGCAATTATCATTTTGTCGGTTGTTCCGTTTCTGGCCATTGTAAGCGTTTTATTTCAAAAAAAAATACTGCACACTTTCCGGCATGTACGCAAAACAAATTCCCTCATTACAGGAGCGTTTAATGAAGGACTCTCCGGCGCGAAGGCAACAAAGGTGCTGGTGAGAGAAGAAAAAAATCTGCAGGAATTTCAAGTGCTTACCGGTCAAATGCAATCTTCGTCGGTTAAGGCTGCAACAATTTCTTCCCTATACATGCCCATCGTGTTGATATTGGGAAGCATAGGCACCGGTCTGGCGTTATGGCTGGGCGGTGAAGGGGTATTGGCAGGTACGATCAAATACGGTACCCTGGTCGCTTTTACTTCTTATACCGTTCAATTTTTTGAACCGATACGGGATTTGGCGCGTATTTTCACGGAACTTCAATCGGCACAGGCCTCTGCAGAACGGATTTTTACAATGATAGAAACAGAACCCGAGATTACGGACTCTCAACAAATCATCGCAAAATACGGTGATGTATTCCATCCTAGGAAAAAAACCTGGCCGGAAATGAAGGGAAATATTGCATTTGAAAACGTATCTTTCGCTTATAAAGACGGTGAAAAGGTATTGGAGGGCTTCAATTTGAACGTTTCCCGCGGGGAAACCATTGCTCTTGTGGGGGAAACCGGTTCGGGCAAAAGCACAATCGTTAATCTAGCCTGTCGGTTCTACGAACCCACCGAAGGAAAAATTTTAATTGACGGTATCGACTATAGGAAAAGATCTCTGCTGTGGCTGCATGCCAACTTAGGCTATGTGCTGCAAACACCCCATCTGTTCAGCGGAACGATTAAAGAGAATATACGATATGGTCGATTGGAAGCCGGCGATGAAGAAATGATCGCTGCTGCAAAACTGGTCAATGCCCATGAATTCATTGAGAAATTGGAAAACGGATATGACACGGAGGTTGGCGAAGGGGGCGGCAAGCTATCCACCGGTGAAAAGCAGCTTATCTCCTTTGCGAGAGCGATTCTGGCAAATCCCCGCATTTTTATCCTGGATGAAGCTACTTCTTCCGTGGATACGGAAACGGAACAGATCATTCAACACGCCATCCATAAAGTACTTGAAGGACGAACCAGCTTTATCATCGCCCACAGGCTGTCAACCATCCGTGCAGCCGATCGTATCTTAGTCATCCGCCAGGGTAAGGTCATTGAAGAAGGCAATCATCATGAACTGCTCAAACAGCGGGGCTATTACTACAGACTTTACACCAATCAATTTATGAAAGAAGAAGAAAAGAAGTTAGGGATTACGGCCTATGGGCTGTAATCCCTGTTTTTACGCTTATAGGTCCAAGATGCTTTACGATTGCTGCCGTCTATAAATTGTCAATTTTGTTGCAAAGCCACGCTTCTATATCCTGAACAATATTTTGATCCGCTTCCCCGGCAGTATGATTTCTGATTGCTGCCGCAACAGCCTCTGATTTAAACGAAATCCCCCGGAGGGCAAACGAAATCTTTCGAATTAACGCTTCGTTCATTGCATCGGAATAGATCATTGCCTCCTGTATGATCCCGTTTTTATATTTCAGACCTGTTTCTACACCACCCCATGCAAAGCGATGCTCAAATACAACATCAAAGGAAGGACTATCACCGTATCGCCACTCCCATGAAGCATATTTGTTATAGAGTGCCGCCATATCCTCATTGTCATTATCTTCTCCGTATGCTTCTTCTAAAACGTCCTGCCCTTTTTCCGCATAAATATCCTTAAAACTCTGCTTAAGGCAGTGCACCATATTTTCTATGGTCATGTTATGCTTTAATTCTTTCAAGTTTACGACTCTGGCACGTACGGACGCAATACCTTTGGAAGCAATCTTTTCTGTTGATACTTGCAAATAGCGAAGCAAATCGGAAATGTCCACATCGATTAAGATGGTTCCATGGTGGTAAGCAGCCTTACCGGTAAAATAAAATGCATTTCCGGAAAACTTTTTTTCATTTACCACGAGATCGTTGCGTCCGGAAAATTTTGCCTCAATGCCCTGCATTTTAACCGCTTGCAAAATAACGCTTAGTTGCTTTTCAAGATTATACAGCTTTCGATCCACCAAAAAAGTAAAATTCAGATTCCCGAGATCATGAAAAACAGCTCCGCCGCCGGATAGCCTCCGTGCTAATTTCCCGCCGTCTTTTTCCAGCTGACTGCCCCTGCATTCTTTCCACGGATTCTGATTGCGACCGATGACAACGGTTTTTCTATTCTGCCAAAGATAGAGTATAACTTGTTTTTCCTCTATTTGCTTTAACAGATATTCTTCCAATGCCAAATTGTACCACGGGTCAAAAGACGCGGACCTTATGATTTTTAAATCCGGATGTTCATTCAACAAGATCAATCCTACCTCCTTTTGGCTGTGAGAAAACTTTGTACTGTATTTAAAATTCATATTAACACTATCACAGGAGTTTGTCAAAAAGATAGGATATGAGATCCCCTTGCTTCATTCGTAACACGCCATAAGCATTTCATCTTCTACAATCAATACCTTGAATATAAAACAACGCTCCTATAAATTTGTTTGTTTTATAGAATCGTAAATGTATCCGCAGATGCTTGCTATATCTTTTCTTATTGTCCATCCATAATAAGCATTTTCGTATTACGATTCATTAAACCCTTGAAATGTGCTATCTGATCGGTTCCAATATTATAATGCATCGGAATTACAAACTCGGGCTTTACATGATTTATAAACACTGCAGCTTTTTCAGTACTCATCGTCAAATTCCCTCCGTCAATCGGAGTTAATACTGCAGTCATGTCTTTGAGCTGATCCATTTCGGGAATATAATCCGTATCCCCTGTATGATAAAGCCTCACCCCGCCTATACCGATTATATAACCAACATTCATTGCAGACTTGGGGTGGGGTGTTAAAAAACCTGATTTCAAATTATAAGCTGCTATAGATTCAATGGTGAATGCTTCAAAGCTTATTTTTTCCCAGGGTGTGATGTTCTTTATTGTGCAGCCCATCAGTGCTTTAGATAATTTTTTGTAAACTTTCTTTGGACCCATCACGATTGTTTCCTTTTTAAGGAGTTTTCTTATATCCTCTATAGAAAAATGGTCTTGATGAGCATGCGTTATTAAAATATAATCTGCAGGTTCTTCATGGTCCACGACGAGCGGGTCTATAAAAATAACCTTCTTATGTGCTTCCAACTTGAAGCTTGAAGGAAAGAAATCAACATGATTAACAATAAAAGGAATATGTACATTTACAGCACCCGTAGAAGTCAAGACGATATCTTCTTCAAATTTAAAACTTATTGGTACCGGTGACCTTTTTTCGCTTCGAACGATTGCCAAAATGGTTCCTCCCCAGTGATTGTTAATAGCTTTACAGAAAACGCCATATGCTTTATAAAAACGGCAATTAAAGATTCTTGCTTTATTTTATCCCTTACTTGTAGTTTATATTATAGCGAATACCAGTCTTTTTTTCAAGGCGGGGTCAGGCTTCACAATTACACAATTGCTTTTCGATTTCAGCTTCCATCGATTCTAAATTTTACTTTCCACTATACACACTAACATGAGCCCCCCCGAATACAATGTTATAGTAAACCATTTTGAAAATAAGGAGATGATAGGATTGATGCAATATATGACAATGCCGCCCGGACAGCATCGATTGCCCCCATTGCCATATGCCTATAATGCCTTGGAGCCGGTCATCAGCGAAAGGGCCTTAAGGATTCATCATGACAAACACCACAAAGCTTATGTTGACGGGCTGAACAAAGCGGAGATAAACCTGGTGAAAGCACGCCAAAACAACGATTACGCCTATATAAAATACTGGGAAAATCAACTCAGCTTTAATGGTTCCGGTCATATTCTGCACTCTATTTTTTGGACGATTATGGCACCGATAGGCACGGGTGGACAGCCCGGTCCGCAAACGACAAATCAAATCGTCGGCTATTTCGGCACCTATGATGCCTTTAAAGAACAATTCGAAACTGCCGCCGAAAAGGTCGAAGCCTCCGGCTGGGGAATCCTTATATGGCAGCCTGCCTGGAGACGCCTGGAAATTCTCCAATGCGAAAAGCACCAGAATCTGACCCAATGGGGCGGAATACCTATTCTAGTATGTGATGTGTGGGAACATGCCTATTATCTGGATTACCAGAATAAACGAAAAGAATATATCAATGCCTGGTGGGATTTGGTTAACTGGCATGAAGTTGAAAAGAGACTTCTCTTCGCCATGGGAGGCCAGATGCCCCTCATGTTGGTGCACAACGGACGTGTCAATTTTCGCTGAGGGTTGAGCACATATTATTTATAATCCATGAGGCCTTATCGCTGTTTCCTCCCTAGACTAAAAACACCGAACTTTAAACCCAAACCTAGGTTTGGGTTTAAAGTTCGGTATCTTTAACGGAATAATTTTTTTCTACCTCAATTTATACACCCTGCACCGGGTATTTATTCCACAAAATGAATGGCACCGCCTTCTAGGGATAAAGCGGCTTCATGCACAGCTTCCGCGGTAGTGGGATGCGCATGGATGGTTTCAATTAATTGTGCCGGCGTAAGGCCATTCTGCACGGCTAGCGTAACTTCCGCAATTAAATCGGTTGCATGGGGCCCAATAATAGTTCCGCCTATCACTTTTCCCGACGATTTTTCCTTGATAATCTTTACAAATCCCCGCGGTTCACCCAGTGCTAACGCTTTCCCGCTGGCTGCAAAAGGGAATTTTCCTATTTCTACATCGATGCCCTGCTCCTTTGCACCTCTTTCACAAAGCCCTACGGTAGCAAGCTCCGGATCGGTAAATACCGCACTTGGTATCGCTCCATAATCCATTTCCGTATCAAAGCCCATAATATTTTTAACCGCTACAATGCCTTGGTGAGACGCTACATGGGCCAGCTGCAGCTTGTTTGTAACATCACCGATCGCATAAATATTAGGTATATTGGTCTGCATTTTTTCATTAACGTTAATGCCTCTTCCATGATCATTTAATGCTATGCCCAGCTTTTCAAAATCCGTTCCGTCCAGACAGGGCACCCTGCCGATAGCTACAAGCACTTTATCCGCAGGGATATATTTCTTCTTTCCCTCTTTTTCAAATGATACGATGGGCTGACCGTTTTCACTCTCCAAAATTTCGGTTACTTTAGAACCGGTAAACAACTCAATACCTGCATCTTTAGCTGCCTGACTTATTTCTGCAGCAACCTCTTCATCGAAAGTCGCCAGCACAGAATCCAAAAACTCAATAACCGATACTTTAACACCAAAGCCGGAAAAAATAAAGGCAAATTCCATCCCAATAACTCCGCCGCCAATAATCACCATACGGTCAGGCAGCTCTTTCATATCTAGGATTTCTCTACTGGTCAACACATTTTCGGACTCTAATCCGGGAATGGGAAGTTTACAAGCATTAGAGCCTGTCGCGATAATAATGTGATCTGTTTTAATAGTTGCTTCCACATTTCCTGCCTTTACAAATACCGTATTTTTGTCAATGATTTCACCCAAGCCTTTAATGAGTGTAACATTATTTTTGTCCAGCAAATATTCCACGCCTTGTATAAGCTGCCTCACTATATTATTTTTACGCTCTATCACTTTTTTCATATCTACTGAAAAATGATCGGCCTGCAATCCGTATGTGTGAGCCTCTTGAAAACTTTTGTATACTTCTGCCGACCTTACCAACGCTTTGGTAGGGATACAGCCCCAATTCAAGCATGTTCCGCCTACATCTTCCTTTTCAACCAGTACTACCTTTGCCCCTAATTTTGCCGCTTGTATCGCAGCAACGTATCCGCCGGGTCCTCCGCCAATAATCGTAATATCGCTTTCCAAATCTTTTTTTTGAGACTTTATCATGCCGGCAAAGTAGTTGAAGCTGTTTGCTTGTTTTGTCCCGCTTTGGTCATGCATCGAATCTTGTTCGGATGGCTCGTCTTTCTCCTGCTGTTCTCCTTCAACGGTTGCCAGAACATCTCCAATCTTTACGTCTGCTCCTTCTTCCACCTTCATGCTTTGAATTTGGCCGGCAGCAGTAGATTTAACCGCTACATTGCCTTTGTTCGATTCAATTTCCATTAGTATATCATTCTCTTCGATAACATCTCCCGGATTTTTGTGAATTTTTCCTACTTTCCCCTCTTGGGCATGTCCGGAAAGGTGTTCTAACTTCAAATCGATAAGCATCTTTTCTCCCCCTGCTAAAGATAATCAACTTTACACCCAAATATAAATTCGATTTTAAAGTTGGGTATCTATATTAAGAAAAGGCAGCTTTTCGCTGCCTTCTATTGTAACAACGTTCTTATTTAAAGTCACCTTCAAATTCGTCAATAGAATCTTTTAATAGGGTTACACTGTATGCCATAGCAGGTCCGCCGCCAAATGCAACGGCTACCATAGCCGCTTCAATTATTTCTTCTCGGGAAGCTCCGGCTTCCAATGCTTTGTAAGCGTGAAATACAATACAATATTCACAGCGATTATAAACACCGATCGCTACACTGATAAGTTCTTTTGTTTTTACATCGATTGCTCCCGGCTCATAGGATTTGCCCAATAAATTCATAAATGCATTCACATGGGCTTCATTTGTTTTTCCTAGATCTTGCAAACCTCCCATAAAACCGTTTAATAGTTCTCTTGGACTTTTGGCCATCGTCATGCCCTCCTTATGTGTTTGTTATTTTTGTAACATTGTTTTACATAGGTATTGTTGCTAAAGATAACCAACTTTACACCTAAATATATTTAAACAAATAACGAGGCTTCTGCCTTGTTTGTTCAAATATTAATCCAATTTTAAAGTTGGCATCTATATGTATATAATTGCTATAACAATTATCAGTATAGCAACTATTTTATGAAAATGCAATAGTTTCTCAAAAAAAAACTATTCTTTTTCTATAAATGTTCCTTCTCTTTCTTCTCAGCCTATGCTAAATGCCCTATTTATTTTGTGCTGTTTTCCACCATTTTATTCAGAACACTTATGAATATCCTTATTTCTTCATCCGATATATCCCGCGAAACAAGTTTGCTAAACCTTTCACCTTCGGGTATCAGCTTTTCCCGTAAGTCACGCCCTTTGTCCGTAAGAACCAGTTTGGTAACCCTTCTATCTGCAGGCTCTTTCGCTCTTATTACATAACCTTCCCTTTCCATTCTGTCAATCAGTCGTGCCATCGTAGAGGTTTTAATATTCATTTTTTCTGCCAATTCAAATTGGCTGATGCTTTTATATTTACCCAAATAAAACAATGCAGTCCACTGAACCCTTGTAATCCCTAAAGCCATCAGCTTTTTATTAAAAGCGTCCGCCACCTTTTTAACAGCATTGGTTGCAATATATGATACACAGTCATCCAATTCAAACATTGTATACATGCCTCCTTCAATGCTTTTTTGTTTCATACACTCAAGATATGGCACTACAACTTTAAAATACGTTTGGTCTAAACAACAGCGGTTCTGTGTTGTTTGTGTAAATAGTATTTTAAAGTTGGTTATCTTTAATATACTTTATCCATTTATCATAACGTAACTACAAATTAAGTGTCAAGAATCTTTTTTCGTTATAGGAAAAAACTGTTATTTCTTTACGTTAACCCATTGCGTTATATCAAACGCAAAAAGGAATATATGTTAAATAAAGGAAGGTCCGTAATAATATACATATTACTACAGACCTTTAAAATCCTCTTTCCCCTATATCATTTCAGCCTTCTGCACCATCGGCAAAGTTGATCCGCCATAAGGCATTACAAGAATCTTTATATTTTTTCCTAATAACGCAAAGGCGCTTTTCAGTGCATGGTCAATGTTGGCGTACGGCTCCAAAAAGATATCTCTCACAAAGTCATCGTCCAGATCCGACACCAAGAAAACCCTGGCCCTTTGTAATACCATCCCAATCGCTGCTGCCTTATGTCCGCCAAGTTCAAAATGCTTCTGTATTTTATCAATCATTTCACCGGAGGACTTTGATTCGGTCATCCACCTTTCAAAGATGCGTTCTCCCAGTCCTTCTTTACATGATGCCGTCAATATAATAATACCGCCGTCTTTTACCGCATGTTTTGCATTGTCTAGCGCTTTTTGCGCTTGATATAAATTAATGTCTTTGGGATATCCTCCCGGAGATACGATAACCACATCCGCCGGCTCGGGAATACCAATTTTATACAATCGATCCAAGAAACCGCAGCCTGCTCTATGGGCTTCAAGATGATGGCCTGCAACGGCTTTGATGATATTTTTCTTTTCATCCAATACTACATTTAAGATAAAATCAATTGACATCATCTCTGCAACTTCTTCGATATCCTTTCGTACCGGATTATTGTCCAATTCTCCGGCTTTTGCTCCGTCCTTCACCATCATGCTGTGATTGGCCTGTATCACTTCCCGGGTGCAAACACCGGGCACGATCGCCTTTGCCCCGCCGCTATACCCTGCAAAGTAGTGATATTCTATGTTTCCTAAGCATATTCTCCTATCGGCTTCCGCCACCAACCTAAAAACCTCCACCGGCGTACCGCTAGATGTTGTGCCTATATTAACACAATCTTCCACCGCTGAATCTATACAATCAAACTTCTCATATATCTCTTCACCGACTAGATATCGCTTCTCTTCTTCACTTTGTTTCCTATGATTTCCAAGAGCAAATACAATTTTTATATCTTCTTCTCTTACATTCGCTTCTAAAAGTTCTTCCAGCAGTAAGGGAAGTACCTCTTTGCTGGGCATCGGCCTTGTGACATCACTGGTGATAATAACGATTTTCTCTCCTTTGCCGACAATATCCCTAAGCCTTGGAGAAGCTATGGGCTCTCGCAACGCCCTCCTTACCTCTTCGACCCCTGTTTTTTCAGCCTGTATCGGATTAGGTCTCAGGACACCCAGAAGATTTGACTCTTCTATGTCAATTTTTACATTCTGTTTTCCAAATCCTAAAGATAATTCCATGATTTGACCCCCTTGTATACAAAAATTTAATTTTTATATGCCCAATATATCTCGCAGCTGTTCCACCCCTGTCTCTAAACTGGCAAGTACGGGCCTATCCATATCGGGCAATAGCGGCAACAGGTGATGCATACTGCCCTGGGCAAGTACAATGACATCGTTTTCTTTTGCAGCGCCCTTAATGGTATCTATCACAATTTGATTATGCTTTTCCCTATTATTTTCTATGAGTAAGGCTTCGTACGCACCTTCTGCAAACCATCTATTCACTTTGACCCCTTTGTTCATCCGCTTGGCTGTATTTTCCACCAGCCTTGACGAAGGCTCAATGGCGGAGAATGCTGTTGCAATCACTGCAATATTCGTCCCCATCCCTACAGCTTCTTCTGCCATAGGCCCATCAATTTTCACGTATGGAATACTGATTAATTTTTGTGCAATATCAGCGGCCTCTCCAACCGCGGAACATGTATTTAAAATGCAATCCGCCCCCAAAGCTTCCGCTTCTATCGCATATGTACAGATTCTTCTTATAACACCGGACGTTAACCCTTTATTGGCCAAAACTTCCTGCAGCAGGCTATCGTCTAAGATATTGATCATCTCGACTTCCGGTAATTTCTCTTTGAATAATTTTTTGAAGTTTTCTACAGAATTCAGAAATGTATGAATGACTGCTACTTTCTTTTGCATCATGAGTTCCCCTTTGCCTTTTGAGTTTAAAATTGTCATAAAATTTAGACAGTAACCCTTTTCACTTCTTCCATTAAGGGTGCATTTCATTCAGTTGAAAAACATTATAGAAATAACCTTATAAGCCGGAAATCGGAGGGCCGAGGTTGGAATGTGACAAACAGTATAAAGAAAGCAAACAGCAACAAGGTGTTGTCAGCGACAAGTAATTCATTCTCAACCCCCAGCCCTCAACCTCCAACTATTTTTCAGCCTTGGAATATCCGTCACCGGATACCAAACTTTAAAATAGAATATAGTTTAAGGTGTAACATTCGTTATCTTTGTTGAAATAATTTTCTTCAACCTTTAACGTCAGTATATCCGTTAAATAAATAACGGTGCAAATACCAAGGCCACAATTGTAATAAGTTTCAGCAGTATATTAATAGAGGGCCCCGCCGTATCCTTATAGGGGTCCCCCACCGTATCTCCGGTTACGGCTGCTTGATGCGAACTGCTGCCTTTGCCGCCGTAATTGCCTTCTTCAATATATTTTTTAGCATTATCCCAGGCTCCTCCGGCATTGGCCATCTGAATGGCCAGCATCACACCGGTTACCAAAGCCCCTGCCAGCAGGCCGCCCAATGCTTCTTTTCCCAGTACCATCCCTACGGCCAGTGGAGATAATACCGCAATCAAACCGGGCATGACCATCTTTCTTAAAGCAGCTCTTGTACTAATATCGACACAAAGGGCATAGTCCGGCGTTGCTTCTCCTTCCATAATACCTTTTATCTCTCTAAACTGTCTTCTCACTTCCTGTATCATAGATGAAGCCGCCTGCCCGACCGATTCCATCACCATTGCCGAAAACAAGAAAGGAAGCATTCCTCCGATCAGAAGCCCGATAATGGTTTTTGCATCTAACAAATTTATGCTGTCGAGTCCTACGGCTTGCGAATAGGAGGCAAATAAAGCCAGGGCGGTTAAAGCCGCCGAACCGATGGCAAACCCTTTTCCGATGGCTGCGGTTGTATTGCCTACGGAATCCAGCTTGTCGGTAATCTGACGCACTTTTTGATCCAAACCCGCCATTTGTGCGATACCGCCTGCGTTATCGGCAATAGGACCATAAGCATCTACCGCAACCGTCATCCCTGTAATCGACAGCATGCCTACGGCCGCCAAGGCAATACCATACAACCCCATTAACTCGAAGGATATATAGATGCCCGCACACGTCAGGAGAACCGGATAAGCCGTACTTTTTTTCCCAACTGCCAATCCGTAAATAATATTGGTAGCAGACCCTGTCTCCGATTGTCTCGCTATTTCCTTTACGGGACCGTAATCAGCAGAAGTATAGTATTCCGTTAACTGACCTATGGCAATCCCTATGATCAAACCAATAATTACACACCATGCCGCACTCCAATCTCCCAGCACCGGTAAGCTGATGGCAAAAGACGCTATCACAAACAGACCGCCGCTTACATATGTGCCGATTTGAAGTGACTTATGAGGATTCTCACTTTTACCTTTACCTACAAATAAACTTCCCACAATGGAAGCAATGACACCGGCGGCTACCAAGAGCAGAACAAATAAAGGCCCATTCGTACCGACAGCCACCATTCCCAGCGTAATCGCGGAAATAATGGCGCCTACATAAGATTCAAACAGGTCCGCACCCATCCCTGCCACATCTCCCACATTATCGCCTACATTGTCCGCAATAACGGCAGGATTACGCGGATCATCCTCCGGAATGCCCGCTTCTACCTTCCCAACCAGGTCTGCGCCCACATCGGCAGCTTTGGTATAAATTCCCCCGCCTACTCGGGCAAAGAGCGCCACAAAACTTGCACCTAAACCAAAACCCGTCACAATAGACGCATCACGAAAAATAATCCATAAGGCACTCAGCCCCAGCAGTCCTAATCCCACTACCGACATCCCCATTACGGTGCCCCCGGAAAAGGCAACTGCCAAAGCAGGTTTTATCCCCTTTTGAGCCGCATTGGCGGTGCGCACGTTGGCTTTGGTCGCTATCCGCATCCCTATATATCCGGCCAGCACCGAACATACGGCTCCTGCCAGAAAACACAATGCAGTATAAAAAGAAATTTTCCATGTAAGAAGTAAAAATAAAAGTACTGCAATTATGCTTTGTACACGATACTCTCTTTTTAGAAATGCCAATGCACCTTCGTGAATATACCCGGCCAGCTGCTGCATCCTTTCGGAACCTGCATCGGTTTTGTTAATCTTTCCGATTAAAACAACCGCAAATATCAATGCAAGTAAAGCCGATAACGGTGCAGCGTACAAGTAGTTTGTTATTTCCATCTTCCTCTCTCCTTTACCCTCTTAAAAATATTTACTAAATCATGGAGATTGCCTCATACAGATAACGAACCGCAACCTTAAAATACATTTGAATACACAACGATGGTTTTACATTTTTTGTTCAAATATAAATTTGATTTTAGCGTTCGGTATCTATATATTAAACGCACACAAGGACTACATGCCAAACGATGTAATTTGTGCGTTCAATGGGTTTATAATGTATATGATTTCCCACTTTTGAATTGAAAATGTGAAGGACTGAGCGGGAAACATATAAATCCATTTTAAGCCGATGAAAATAATCTTTTAGCGGAAGTGTTGATATTACAGCGTCCCTTCATCGTATTAGTGTATCTTCTTCATAAATATCATATAGCATGTCACGTACAATAAGGAGTCACATTTAAATGTTCAATTGCTTTGATAATACTGGGTACAAAATCCCAGCCTCTCACACCCCTTTTTCAGTAAATGTATTTTTTAAAATGTCTTTTGCAAATGGTATTTTTAGGTTTAAAGTTGGCTATCTATAGTATAACATAATATGATCATTGTTTCCATAACATTCTTCACTTAAATTAAATATACTCTTAATTTCATGTTTGCTTACGTGACTGTCAAGCTTTTAACAATCAGCCCTCATCCATTGTCACTCTCGCAATATTCCTTGTCGGGCGTCCTATCATTCAACTTAACGTAAGACAGATAAGAAACATTTTCCTACGTGATTTTTTTAACAAATATATTGCTTGCACCGCTATGCTCCACTCTCTCGGATATTTCATCAATCCCTGTAATATAGAAACCAAGTTTTTTCATTCTTTCAAAATAAACCGATCCTGAAAAAGTATATTTTTGAGTCATCCCCTCCTTGGTTGTCATGTTTTCCTTTACATAGGCAATCGCATCCCCCACTGCAAGCGTTGTGGGCATTTCAAACAAATGTTTCTTCAACGCAAACCGGACACTATTATATCCCGCAAGCGTCCCCGTTGCGATGGCTTCCGTATGTCCTACCAAAAGCCCTGCTTTCTCCCCGCAGCAGAAAAGGTTGTCTACGCCTTCTACCTTCATATAGTTGTCCCTTGGCGCCATACCTATGTACCTGATAGAATTGCCTTTTCCCCCTGCATAGGGATCTTCATACCTCACATTTTCAAATCCCGGTATCTGTCTGAGCAATTCGATGTCGTAATAGGGCACCATAAGCTTTGCATGTCCGGTATCTAAAAGAATAATATTCTCTTGAAATGCCTTTAATGCATACTGCTGGCATGCTTTGCCTTCCAAGTCGGCCTTCATCAGCTTTTTGGGAATGGGTATCACAACTACACCTGTGGTATGAAGCAGCTCCTGCATCTTTTTAGAAAGGGATTCTTTATGAAGCTTGCACGAACCACTCATCGCACCATAGGAACCATCCGGTTTTTTCCCAATGTATTCATCCACCCCGGCAAGCTTCGTTATGCTTACCCTGCCGCCAAAGCTCGGACACCTTATGATACACATTGCACAACCGTTTCCGTATTGCACACAATTCTTCACCGGCCCGGCCGTGCCTGAAGCATCAATGAATACGTCTCCCTCAAATTTTTGTTCCTGCTGACCCTGAACCGCAGCAATGGTCCTGCTCTGCATTTTAATTTTATCTATTCTCGTCTCAAAAAATATCTTTATATCCAGCCCTTTTAAATATGTTAGAACCTGTCCGTGGGTGCTTGCAATATCATAAAGGCTGGCATGCTTATGTCCGGCAAATTCTATATTCTTATGCCTTGCATTATGATCGCAGATTTCAAATAAATCCCCTCCGCCCATCGCAATCATCTCTTCCGCTGCCGTGTATCTGCCGTTATTTCTCATGATACCGCCTACAAGGCCTGTCCCTAAAAGCATATCCGTTCGCTCAATAAGCATTACATCCGCACCGGCTTTACGTGCGCCGACCGCTGCCGCACAGCCGGCCCATCCTCCGCCGATCACTACAACTCTCATTGCATCCGTCTCCTTTGTCATAAAAAACGTAAAGGCATTCAACTGCCTCCTATGATGAAAAATTCGAATTCAATTATATCTTTATATCCGACTTCCGATTGCAGACTTCCGGCCGGTTATATCGATTACATATGATACAATATCCTAAAAATCTATGGTTTATGCATGTGGACGGCTTCTCAGTCTTACAAAAGTCAGACGAAGCAAATGCGCTGACACAAAGCAAAAAAGGGGTATATCTATTTCGATATACTCCCTGTTTTATATAGCTTTATTATATTTGGATATCAATTATATTCGTCACGCGCAAATTTATGGCATTATCATACTTTAATTGAAATGTTTCACCTGTAGGCAGTGCCATTGTATAACACTTCCATTCAGGTTCCTTTGCTTCAATATTGCTAAGTATTGAGCGTAAGTTTTCTATGTTTTCACTCATTGATTTATTAGCGTACGTTTCAAACCCACCTACATAGGTATAACGATTGTTTTGATGTGGTTTGGGTATATCCCTTGCTTCTACTTCAGCACGCTTAATATTGCTTAAATCCAAGCGATTGTTTATTGCAGGAAGAGAAAAATGAGGTGTTCCGGCAATTCTCATACAAGAACTCCTTTCTTTATATTCCAATTGATTAATATATCAACCATGTACCTATGATATCGTCATTTTTTTCCAATACTTTAACTGTATTTTTAAATTTATACTAATTATTGAAGTTATGCTGCTACCTGTACCGGTACATATGGTTCAGCTTCACCGGGCGCACATAAGAAAAAGAGTCCGTGATAACCTGTGCGGCAAACCGGTATCATATATACCGGTTTTGCTTAGATCATCACGAACCCTATGGGACATACGGAATTATTTGTTTTCTTCCAGGCTCAATAAAATCTTTTCTACTATTTTTTCATAATCGTTATATTTTAAAGAATACAACTCTTCCGGCTTTTTACGGGCCGTAGGGGTCAACTCCGACGGTTCCTTCCAATAGAACACTTCCTTTAACCATTCCTTTAGTTCGCCTTCATTTCCCTCGTTTTGTATAAAGGATTGAAAAATCTCAAAGTCCCTGATGCCTCTCTTTAAATTCATGTACCTTAAGGTCAAAAGGGGCGTGCCGTCCTTTCCGGGATAAACAAAGTTGGTATCTCCCGCTCTCCAATGGGGGTATTGATAAACAATGGATGCAAGCGGATCGTCGGGCCATACGGTAAAATTCCACCTCAGAAAACCGTCCAAGCCGAAATAATAGGCAAACCAAGGGATGATCCGTCCCTCAATCAGGGGTGAACTAATAAATGTGTTGGGTATTTCGGGAATACAACACACATAATAGATAAACTTGCCTTCAATGGTTTTCTTCAGCACCTCGGCCTTATCATACTTTTGACACAAACAGTGGAATATGGGTACAAAATCCGTGACACCCGGTATCTGCTCTTCCATAAATTCAATATGATCGATGGCCAACTTTATTTTAAAGTGCGGTGCCATCTGACGAAGACGGTTCAGTCTTGCCTTAAACGCCTCCACATCCTCCGGCTCGTCTGCCAGGATTCTAACCTTTTCAATCCATCCCTTGTCGATAAAATTCTGCTCTAACCCGCTTATATAACTTTGCAGGTCCTGTATGTCATCAATATATCTATAGATACGTTCCTTTTCATCAAAATACCGAACCCTGATGCCGTCGTCAAAGCCTTGGATCACTTTACCATATCCTGCATCTTCCATCAGCCAGATATTTAAAAGACCGAAAACCTCTATTTCCGTATCAATGCCATATGCCATGCAGAGTTCAATATATCTGTTCAGCGCCGAAAAATCATAGTGCCAATTGCCCTGCTCATCTTTTATTACCTTGACCATGCTGTATTCAAAAAGATTGGACGGCTTGAGTCTATTATAACAACAATTCTGACCGGACCAAGGAATCTCGGAAACAACTACGGAAATAGCCTTTTGCCCCAGATCCGCCAACGCTTTGATATACTTTTCCATGATCTCAAAATGTTTTTCGCTCCAGAGCAGCACATCATATTTTCTGGCTATATTGCAGTTATGCTGCCACAAATCCAGATAGAATCCGTAATCTTTGGCATCTTTTAATACTACGTCCCTGACGTTCATCTCAAAGGATTTTTTACACACCACTTTTTCATCTTCAAACATGTGATGGCCGAATACCGTTATTTCCGGTCTATAGATACCCGGTTGTACATCTTTATCAATGGCAATCTCAATCCATACAGGTTGTGTCTTCCTGGGCTCAACATAGGCGTAGGATTGGGCTAAAAGAATATCGGACTTTAACTGCCGGTCATCATCTTCTACCATTCCTACCAGCCGGACCTTTACATCTCCTTTGTCCAATCCCGGAACATCCACCGCTACCCTTACAATTTCAATAGGGCCTCTTTCATAGAAAAGCGGTTCGTCGTTGACCGCAACCAGCATTTCACTTTCGGAATACAATAATAGCTGAACCGATGCCCAATCGTTTTTGGCACACGTTAATTTGATTGCCTGTTCCTGCTCCTCGGGGAATACCCATTTCTTCCTGATACCATGGACATACTTATAGGCCTCGTTCGTTAAAACACATTTCATCGTATCACCCTTTCATTCCGCTTAATGTAACACCTTGAACAAATTTTTTCTGTAAAACCATGTATAAGATAAAGGGCGGCAAAAATGACAACGTCGCCCCGGCCATGACAAGCCCATAATTGGTAGAATAGTTCCCATGCAGCTTTGACAGTGCAAGGGTCAATGTATTCATGTTGCCCTCCGTGATAATAACCAGGGGCCATAAAAAATCATTCCAGCAAGTAATAAAGGTAAATATGGTCAGTGAAAGCAGTGCAGGCTTTGTCATCGGCAAAACAATATGGGTAAAGGTCCTAAATTCCGATGAACCGTCTATTTTTGCCGCTTCCAGCAGCTCATCCGGTATATTGAGCATAAACTGCCTCATTAAAAATACCCCAAATGCATTGATAATGGGTAAGAACAAGGCCTGATAGGTATTAATCCACTGCAATTTTTTCATGATCACAAAAACAGGAATCATGGTTACCTGCGCCGGTACCATCAGCGTCATTAAAAAGATAAAAAATATTTGATCTCTGCCGGCAAATCTCTTTTTGGCAAATCCGAATCCTGCCATACTGCTAAACAAGCCATTCAGAATACACGCAAAAAACACTACAATAACACTGTTAGAAAAATATAGAACAAAATGATAGTTTCTAAATATCGTAATATAGTTCTTTAAATTGAATTTCGTAATATCCATTGAATAGTCGATGGTCACATAACTTTGTTTGAATGATGTCAATACCATATAAATAAAAGGCACCAGGGTTCCTGCAACCAAAAGTACGAAAAAACAGTTTATCACAATAGATATAATTTTTTTCTTCATGCTCTCATCTCCTAATAAATGCTTTCATTATCCTTCAAGCATTTTGTTTGGATAACGGATATAATAACGCTAATTGCAAACAATACATAGGAAATTGCCGCAGCATACCCCATGTTATATTCTCTGAAAGCACTATTATAAATGGACATGACGAGAGTAACTGTTGCAACCCCCGGACCACCTCCGGTTAAAGTGTAAACCAAATCAAATACCTGAAAAGACCAGATGGTGCCCAGAACAACGACAAAATAGGTCGCAGGCTTTAACATGGGCAGGGTGATATTGAAAAACTTTTGCGTCGCACTGGCACCGTCCACCATCGCCGCTTCATAGTAACTTTTCGGTATATCCATGATTGCAGCGATATACAGCACCATAAAATACCCCACATTTTTCCACACTGCGGCCATGCATACGCTTATCATAGCTGTGGCATTTGAACCCAGCCAATTGATCTTTGTGATCCCTATACTTGAAAGCGCATGATTTAACAGACCCATATTCGGATTTAACACAACTCTCCAAATAATGCCGACCAAAATCATGGAAGTAATCACAGGAACAAATAGTGAATTCCTCACAAAATTGGTCCATATGTTCCTCTTTCTGCTTGTAATCAATACGGCCAACAACATAGACAAAACCGTCTGCACCGGAACCACTATCGCCGTATAGACCAATGTGTTTTTCAAAGAGGCCAAAAATACAGGGTCACTGCCAAGCCTTTTATAATTGAACAGTCCCAGAAATTCCGGGGGCTGAATAACGTTAAATTTTTGAAAGCTGTAAAAAAACGACATAAAAATAGGTATGATATAAAATATCGAGATCAGTATTAAAATAGGAAATATATATACATATCCGCTGTAGTCAGTCTTTTTTGACATTTTTATTTTTCCTCCGTGACCATTATATAGATACCCAACTTTAAAATCAAATTTATATTTACACAAAAAACGCAGAATCATCGTTGTTTCGAGTAAACAGTATGTTTAGGTTTAAAGCTGGTTATCTTTAATGCCATGGATGAAAAGAAATATGAAAAACATATTTCTTTTCATCCATTAGTCTCTATTGATTCAACAAATCGTTTGCATATTTTTCTGCTTCTTGAAGTGCTTTTTCCGGAGTCGTTTCTCCCATCATGACCACTTGAAGCTGTTTATATAGATAATCATAAATCTTATATCCGTTTTTAACCGGTTTTAAATTCTTCAATGCATCATAGTCATTTTCATACAATGTTGTAAACTTTGGATTGCCATTATATTGCTCATCTCTTGCGATAGGCGGCCAAGGACTCATCTTATGGAATTTTTCCATGGATTCGGCACTGGTCATATACCGCATCAATGACATCGTCAGCTCGTAATCCGGTGCGTCAGACAGCATGACCAACTGATCCGCCGCTACAAAGGTACCCTTTTGTACGTCTTTCAATGAAGTCACATAACCCCAGTTCAAATCCGGATATTGCTTGTCAAATATGTTGGCCGTTTTTCTTGTATCAACGATGACAAAAGCCGCTTTTCCTTGAGCGAAATAATTGGTCAATATTTCACTCTCATCTTGAGCGATAACGGATTCGGGCATTACCTTATGGGTTAATAATAAATCTTGTAAAAATGTGAGGGCCTTTAACCCTGCTTCGCTATTAAATGCCGCCTTTGTTCCCTCTTCATTGAATAACTCTCCGCCGGCCTGCCA
This sequence comes from Bacillota bacterium, assembly GCA_022360955.1. Taxonomy (GTDB): domain Bacteria; phylum Bacillota; class Clostridia; order SK-Y3; family SK-Y3; genus JAKSBV01. The sequence goes on along the minus strand of JAKSBV010000489.1, from coordinate 5,245 downwards.
TAACCAAGGATAAAACATTTCATTCATTGCGCCGTAAGCTTTGCTTCCCCAAGCGGCAACATATCCGTAACGGTCGATTTCCCCGTCTCCGTCGGTATCCTTTGTCGCTTTTATCGCGATATTTTTAAAATCTTCCCAGGTCGCCGGCGGCTCGGCACCGATTTCGTCCAAAATATCCTGATTATAGCAAAGAATCCTCGGGTTTCCTACAACAATCGGCAAGCCATATTGTTTGCCGAAAATGATCCCCTTATCCAAATAGTAATAATTCTCCCGATCTTCCTGCGTCAGATACTCATCCAATGGCTGCACCGTTCCCATATCAATAAAACTCGGAAACATTTCGGCATACATATACCCTACATCCGGTCCCTGTCCCGCACTGATGCCGGTTAGATATTTATCTTCATAATTATTCCAAGGCACAATTTGAAGTGTAATTTTTACATTGTTTTCCTGTTCGAATTTTTTAAAGATGTCTTCCCACACTTCTTGATCCATCATATCTTCCGTCCCAAAAGGCGGCAGCCAAACCTGCATTTCTTTTACTTTCTGACTATCCTGCTTTTCCCCCTGCTGCGGATTTTGTGAAACATCGCCTTTCTGACCGCCGCATCCTGCTAACAAAGAAACGGCTAGTATACAGATCAACAAACCAATAACCATCTTTCTCATATTCATTCCTCCTTCAACTTTTGTACAATATGCTTCTAACATAAATCCAAACATATAAATTTACATAATGTTCAGCTTCCCCGTCCCCCTTTCTCCAACTTTCAACCGCATCATCCTAAAAATATTGATGCTGTTTCTACTATAACCTTCTTTAAAACTATTTGTAAATATACCGTTTTAAATGGTATAAACGGTTCTTTCATCCTAAGACAAAAAGCCCTTAAAACCAATGATTTTAAAGACTTTTATAAGCGTCCGCAGCTATTTTTATTATCCGTTTTTTCAGCATTAACCTTTTTTAACCTGCCGCCTGCAAAGGTTAGATCACCTGCTGTTATACCTGTTGAGAGCGGCCTGCCGTATCGCAACCGCCCTATCAATCCCAAGGGCCTTTACTCGCTTTACATAATCATCAAAGTTCTCTATATTCTCAATACCCATTATAAATCTGACGGTCATTTCCTCCACATAATATTGTACCCCATCCATAATTTTTTCATATTCTACACTTTCGGTGGGCAATAAGGAAACAGGTGGTATGACCAACGCGTCCCCGGCAGAATTTGTCCATATTTCCTGCGCTTTCCGTACCTCTTCCCTTTGAAGAGGAACCGCCCTAAAATCTCTAATATACGGACATCTCCATTTATATTTTTCCCTAAGCACGTAATAGCCGTACCCGTCTTCATTATTCGATATAAAATCTTTATAGACCGGCTTGCCTTCGACCAAATCATAACTCACGCCTTCAACACCATAGTTAAACAATACAAAGGCTTCGTCGCTGTAATGATAATCGAACCATTTGACAATCTCCACAGGGTACTGGCACGAAGACGTGATAACGCCCCAATATCCCTGGACCAACCAGTTTTTTTGCCTATACTCAGGTCTGTCCCCCTTTTTCAATGAAGGGTAGGGCGCAGCCGTCAAACGATATTGGGGGTTTAGTCTCTGCCCCCGTATTAAAAAATCGTCCAAATCTTCTCCGTATCTGCCAAACCAAGCACCGGCTTTACCGGATACGGCCATTTCACTAAAACTCACATAATTCCTCATAGCAAAATCCGAGTCAATGAGTCCCTCTTCATACCATTGATTCATTTCTTTCAAAAATGCCTTATATGCGGGCTGTATAGGACCATAGAGAACAATATCGTCCACCTTCACAAAGGACTTTGTTACACCATAGGCAGACAAAATGGACCATGCATTATCCGTAGAATAGTTATCCCGAAAAAGCAGGGGTACCTCCGCTCCTTTTTCCTCTTTAAAAGCTTTTAAAACATCATACCACTCTTCAATCGTCTCAGGCACTCCAAGCCCCAATTCTTCAAGCCAGTCTTCCCGGATAATCGGACCATACCATGAAGGTTCCTCTTCTAAATGTACAAGGGGAAACCCCCATATGGTACCTAAATCGTTTTGTACTTCTTTTTTTATCTGCGGATTGTTGTCCAGCAGTCTCTTAAAGTTTGGTGCATGTCTGTCAATCAAATCATTTAATTTTAAATAGATACCGTCCCGTACCGCCTTCTCACTTCCCCCGTAATAATGGGGCGGGTTTTGGATAATATCGGGCAAATCACCGGAAGCAAGCATCAAGTTAAAAGCTTCCTCCGCGTGTTCCCTTTTTACGGATATAAAATCAAATTCAATACCTGTTCTCCTAACCAGCTCTTTATATACTTCATTTTCCTCCAAACTTGAAATAACAAGCTCTTCGGGTTCTTCTAAAGGTACCCAATAAGTGAATCTCATCTTTGGATTTGTGCTGCCGGCGCTTTCAATCTCCCCAGTCTGATCCTGGCATCCTGCCTGCACCATTAAGACGAGGAATAACAATAATACTATAACTTTTTTCTTTAACATAACATTCAGCCCCTACTAAAAACATCGCATTTTAAGTCTATCCATTCTTTTGAACCATCAAGGATGATACATTATACCATCTTTTTAAAATTACCCGGCGTAATACCCTCATATTTTTTAAAAACCCGTATAAAGGCAATACTGCTGTAATATCCTGTCTGCTTTGCAATGTCTTTAATACTCAAATCTCCCTTTTCTAACAATTCTTTCGCCTTTGTAAGCCTTACTTCGTGAATATACTCAAGAACTCCCTTTTTTGCCTGCATTTTAAACATCCTTGACAAATGGACATTACTCATATCAAAATGCTGTGCAATCATACCTGCGCTTAAATCGGGATGATAATAATTTTCATTGATGTACGCTTTGATATTGTCCACAAGCAATGTGCTCTCATGCTTTTGCTTCCGGTTGCGGCCTTCATGGAGATCATCAAGCGTTTTATTCATATGAATACACATGTCATGGATATTGTCGGATTGGGTCAATTGTTTGATTTTATCCTGTTCAATATCCTTTTCTTCCAGAACTTGTACCATTAAATTGAGTAATGCGTACATTCTGCATTTTATCAATTGTGCCTCATACGTATCTCCGCCAAAATTTGTTTCGATAAGGCCATTTAATATATGCTTTGCACTTTCAAAATCATTTGCTTTCATACTGTTGATAAACTTTTTTTGCTGCTGTATATCTAATGTATAACTTTTTCTTTCATCACTTTTCTTAATGTCGGAATAATGAATAAGCTGCCCCTTCCCTAAAAAAATCATATATTCCATTGTATCAAACGCCTGCTGGTATGCATCTACAATCCCTTCAAATCCCTTATGCAATTCACTGACGGAAACCTTTAAACAAACATCATAATGCTTTGCTATCAGAATGCTCGCTTCACGCCCTATCCTAAGCAATTCGTCTTTATAACCGGTTGTATCGAATCTTTGCGAAAAATTAATCACACACACCAGCATATCGTCTATTTCGCACATATATCCCGAATTGTCCGGCCCGATCAGATCTTCTATAATATTTGCGATAATATACTCAATTAAAGAAAAGATCCGTGTCTCATTATCAATATATTTTTCAAATTGATCCATATCCAGGTCCTCTATATAAAAAACCATTACCGCAAACTGATCCGTATCAAAAGACAACCCATAGGATTTACATACCTCTACTATTGACCCGTCATCGTCCACTTTGCCTTTCATCAATTTCTTTAAAAAGCTGTTTCTCAATATCTTTTTTTGTCCTTCCAGCCTTTTATCTATTTCTTTTTGCTCTTGAATTAAACGGGATATGGCATTTTGAATGTAATCATATCCTCCCGACCTCTTCTTTTGGCTCTTATCTTGAGCCATTTCAAGCATTGTGGTTATTTTCTGGATAGGATTATAATTCCTTTTTGCAAAATAATAGGATATCATGCCGCCTATAAACAAACAAAAAAACATATAAACACTTATTATTCTTTTTGTATATTTCACCTTTTCCAGAAAAATTCTTTTAGGAAGTACCGCTATGTACTTCCAATCATTCACTTCGGAGTTAACATAGGTAATCTTGACCATTTCATCTCCTATCTTCTTATAGATTCCCCGATCCAAATCACCCAACTCTATTTCCGATATTCCCAGATCATCGGTAGATGCAATCATGTTGTTATGTCCGTCTGCAATCAACAGCATGCCTTCCGGCGTCCACTTTTGCTTAGCCAATACATCGTTAATATCTGCATTATCCAGAAGCATGACAACCGTGGCAGATGAAAAATTTTTTTCGGCAAGAGGGATGCTTTGCAAAAAGGCCGTACTGTTTTTGATCTTGCCGCCATACTTTGTGCCATACATTTTTATATATTCTTTCACATGTCTGCGCTTAATTGTCTTGAGCCAAGTGTCATAAGAAACATTCTCGTTTGCATGGTAAAAATCATAATACGCTTTTGAGGTAAACTTCCCCTTATGCGATATGATAATATCCGTATTTTTATAGTAAACAAAGAAGTCATCTACGCTCCCGTTAGCGACTTTAATCATCTTAAAATCTTTAACAAGATTATACATCACATATCTCGCAAAAGCATCATATTGATTTCCCAAATTGATAACCTGCCTATTGCGATCATTGTATATAATCTCTATGGACATGTTTTCTATATTTTCAAGTACTTGGTCAACCGACTTCTGCAATTGCCTAAGCGACACTTCGTGCGCCTTCGTAATTTCACTTTCAATCATATGCAATGCTTTTGAATAGGCAAATATGCTGAGCAGTAAAGTAATAAGCAGAATAATGATGTATGAAAGAAGCCATGTTACAAACAAATTATAGTGCTTCACATCAGCCCTTCTTTCGTTAAACACAGCGCACCGTAATCTATATAATGGATTGGACAGTCCCTAAAACAATGAGATGCTCTGGTTTTTGTTCAAATATAAATTTGATCTTTAAGTGCAATATCCATATAGATATCCAACTTTAAAATTGAATTTATATTTACACAAAAAATGCAGAACCATCATTGTTTGTGTAAATAGTATTTTTAGGTTTAAAGTTGGTTATCTTTAGTAAAACGATATTTAAACTCCTTTTTATGTTGCGTATATATAATAATATATAATATTTTAGTCTCTATCGCAAGTCAATTTGTTCTATATGAGTGAATAAAATTTAATTGATGTATATTATG
>JAKSBV010000136.1 GCA_022360955.1 Bacillota bacterium | reverse complement strand
GTATAACCAAACAGGAACGCAAAGTAATCAGCAACAAGGTGTTGTGTACGCTGGGGTATTCTCAACCCTCATCTCTCAGCCCTCAACTGCTTTTTTGCCTTGGAATATCAGTTATTGGAATAATTTTCTTCACTTCAAATTTATGTACCCATTTATACGGAAGCCTTGCATCTTTAAAAAATCCCCTCATAAAAAAACGAGGACACCCTTTCAATGCTGGTGTCCCCTCCCCATTATTTCCGATTTATACCTTGTGCGGCAAATCACAAATCATTTTTCTATTGTTCTTGCCAATTAGCCGGATACACAACATACATAAATCTGCAAAAATCCGGCGAACTGAATTGAATAGATGTGTTTTTAGGAATTAACATTACATCTCCCTTTTGACCGACAACCTTTCTATCACCCATCACGATCTCCAAAGTACCTTCAATAATATAATCTATTTCATCATATTGAAGTGTCCAATCAAAAGAGCACTCTTTCATTTCCATAATGCCGCATCCCAACCTGGGGCTTTCTTCTACGGTAAAAATATCCTTTAAGTATACTTCATCCCCTTCTTTTCCGGTATCAAATCTTTCCGGCCTTACCGTATCCCCTTTGACGGAAATAACGCCGCTTTTATCTGCATGCTTCACAAAATTGTTTTTACTTAAAGACAGCTGCTCGGCAATAACCTGTTTAATCATTTCCTCCAGCATTTGCCTGCTTATTTCACCCATGAACTAAGCCCCTTCCTCTCTGGCAACCTGTTTGGGCTGTGTCTTGCCTAAGCGTTTATTGGCTATAATGATTGCCACTGCCACTGCCGTAATACCTCCAACTAGCTTTCCTACAACCATGGGGAATATCATCACTCTTTCAACCCCGGCAGTAAAACCCAGATGATCCCCAAATACAAAGGAAGCGCTGACTGCAAAGGCGACGTTAATAATCTTGCCTCTGTCGTCCATATCTTTCATTAATCCGAACATAGGAATATTATTGGCTAAAGACGCAACCATACCGGCCGCTGCAACATCTCCCATCCCTAATAATTTCCCCAATTGCAGTAAAGGTTTTCTAAGGACTTTTGTGATAAAGTGCACCATCGGAAAAGCCCCTGCCAGCATAATCGCAATGGCACCGACGATTTCGATGCCGTCCCAAACCGGAGCCATACCCGGTATTACGACAATGCCTGTTAACGTCTCAATAATGATCGCTGCCAATCCAAGGGTAATGACAATCACAACACCTTTTCCAAATACGGTAAAACCTTTGATCATTTTTTCAGGTATTTTCCATAGCCCGAAAGCTAAAAGTAACGAAACAATAATAATCGGTACTAAATTGCTGAATATCATGGAAATATCAAATCCTGCCGCTAGTCCGCCCGCCAAACATCCGATGGGTATTGTAATCATACCGGCTAAGATACCGGTGGCCAGGAATTTATGGTCTTCTCTCTTAATGATGCCCAATGCAACAGGAATGGTAAAAACGATCGTAGGTCCCATCATTGCCCCTAAAATCAATCCGCTAAAAAGGCCTGCTTCTTTGCTCTGCGCCAATTCCATCGCCAGAGGATATCCCCCCATGTCATTGGCCAAAAGCGTTGTGGCAAACATGGAAGGATCGGCGCCTAATGCGGTATAAACCGGAACAACAACCGGTTTCAAAATATCGGCTAGAACCGGGGCCAAAGATACAACCCCTACCATTGCCAACGCTAGAGAACCCATTGCCATCATACCTTCGTCAAACTTTTCACCAAACCCAAACTTATTGCCTATCATTTTATCAACAGCACCAATAAGCATGAATAACACCATAATATAAACGATGATCTCGTTAATACCCATTACCTCTTCCCCCTTCTAATGATAATTTCGTCAATCTTTTTTCAACCTATCCTTTGCATACACAACAATCGGCACAAGGTATAATGTGTCCCTATTTCTCGCTCTTAGGCAAAATAATCTCTATTTCATCATGGGGTCTCGGAATCACATGAACAGATATTAATTCCCCTACCCTGTCGGCCGCTGCGGCACCGGCATCCGTGGCCGCTTTTACTGCCCCAACGTCACCTCGAACCATCACGGTCACTAATCCGCCGCCAATCTGCTGCTTGCCCACAAGCACGACGTTGGCCGCTTTAACCATAGCGTCCGCGGCTTCGATCGCCCCTACCAATCCCTTTGTTTCAACCATACCCAGCGCAGCTTTATTTGCCATGAATAAATCCCCCTTTATGATCTAATTTTTTTAATACCTTCGCAACGATGCTGTCCATGTCCTCACCCTCCGCGATATTAAAATCTTTCTTCAACATATTTACAATACTGCTTTCCAGATCTACAACATCGCTGCTGCTTTCCCCGTCTGCTGATTCGGGCTTTTCTCCGTATACAATCCCAATACCTTTTTCACGAAGTATATCTTTTACCCCGGGAGATAATATCATAGACCCGCTTACATACAATTTGTTATTTTCTTGCGATACAAACCCATTATAATTGTTCTTGGTAATGAGCTTTTTTCCCACTTCATCCCCTCCTTCCCTACAGCAGCATATCAAATAATTCCTTTCCGGGAGACGGAATCACTGCCCTATTCACAAGCATACCGGAAGCCTCGCCGACTGCGGTACCTGCTTCAACAGCCTCTTTGACCTCACTGACGTCACCTGTCAGCGTCACAAATGCTTTCCCGCCGATTGCAAATCCTGTCCTTATCTCAATCAACTCAACGGATGCGGTTTTTGCAGCGGCATCCGCAGCAACGATGGCTGTAGCAATACTGAAAAACTCTATTACGCCCAATGCATTCACCCTGCTCACCTGTGTCGTTCCGTGAATGGCCTTGATCAATTCCGGATGCGCCCTTGGAAGGACCAATTGGTCGACTACAAAGGCCCCGCCGATTTCCAGCCCTGCCTCAATAGACGCTTTCACTGCACCCACATCTCCGGCGATAAGAACAATATATTTTCCGGGACATATGGAATTTGCTCTCAATAATAGGACTTCCGCCGCTTTAATCATCGCATCGGCTGCTTCTATCCCTTTTGCAATACTATTAAATTCCAATAGTCCTATGGTTCTTATCATAAAATCACCCCATTTTTCTTGCTTAGAATGACGATAGCATCCGATACTTCTACAACCTTCCCGTCTATACCGGCATGACTGCGGGCACCAATACCTTCGGCCTCCGCTTCTGCAATGACCTGTCCTTTATGCACTTGGTCCCCGACTTTTACAATTGGCTGAGCCGGTTTGCCGATATGCTGGCTCAGGGGAATTTTAACCCTGGAAGTCGCTACTTCAAATGGCCCTTCAACCTTTGTGTTTTTGTATTTTCCTAAATGCAGTCTTGCTATCAAGCGGTCAATGGGAATTTTTCTGTATTCCCGCATCGGTTCAGCCGTAGGCGTTTCATGGTTTTTTTGATGCCGAATCCCTTTTTCTCTCAATTCCTGTTTCAGATAAACATTCATATTTCGAGGCGATAGAACCATAGGACAGGCATACAGCTCACAAATACCGCATTCACAACAAATCAATGCTTCTTTTAAAATCTCCTCACTGCTTTCCGATAGTCCGATGCTTCTCATGATCCTGTGGGGCCTTAACCTATGCCCTATCAAATACCTCGGACATAAATCGGTACACATCGAGCACTGAATACAGGCCGTTTTTGCTTGATTAATCATATGAGGGACCGGCAGCTCTTTTCTTTGAACAATATAATGATCTTTCGGGAGGACAATCAGGGCACCTGTTGTCTTTGTAATAACCTCATCTTCCATTTGATCCTGACGGATAATCCTTCCCATCATCGGCCCGCCCATAGCAACGGCAAATGTCCGTAGAGCAGACCCGCCCGCCGCCGCAATACATTCGGCAACGCTGATCCCTATGGGCACTCTTAACATACAGGGCCTATGGACTTCCCCAATAACGGTCACATACTTGTCGATAACCGGCCGACCTTCCATCGCATCATAGATATTGACCAAAGTCCCTATGTTGACAACCAGCGTATTTACATCTAAAGGAAGTCCGCCGGCAGGTATGGCGCGTTTCGTTATTTCGTAAACCAGTATCTGTTCGTCCCCGGCCGGGTAGAAATTGTCCGACAGGTAAAGTTTAATCTTTGCGTTCAATTTTTGGATAGCCTCTTGCAGCTGTTTTATTTCTTCTTTATATTTCCTTTTCAATCCCAAAACAATCTGCTCCGCCTCAACCTGTCTGCCCACTTCTTCAATGGCCCTTATCACTTCATTGCTTTTCGTTCTCATTAAATATTTATCCGTTTCCAGCAAAGGCTCGCATTCAGCGCCATTAACAATGAGATATTCTACTTTGCACTTTAGCTTGACATGGGTAGGAAAACCCGCTCCTCCTGCGCCGACAACCCCTGCATCAAAAACTTTTCGGATTAGGTCCATACCTTTGCCCCCTCTTCTATACACCCGGCTCTTTGTCTACTTCAATTTCATCAATAATACCGACTACTGTCGCATCCACCGGCGCTTCAACGTTATTGACGGCTTTTCTGGCCGAACTCCCCCGGACCACTAAAACGGTTTCTCCTATGCCCGCCCCTACGCTATCTACGGCCACAAAGGTTTGCTGCTCCGTATCCGTACAATAATCAATCGGTTTGATTACCAGTAATTTCAGGCCATTTAACGCTTCTTCCTTTCTCGTAGCCCAAACATTTCCTACAACTTTGCCAATAATCATCACAATCTTCCTTTCTTTTGAGGGAGCCGCTCGTATTACATTCTGACCACCTTCATTTCATGCGTGCGTATATAGTCCGAGGCAAGCGGTGTAACGACCGAATCTTTATCAATATAAACCTTTTTACAGCCCTTGCTGTGTAATTGATAAAGGTCTGTCTCGACAATCACCTTTTTACCGATGCGTACACCCCTTTCTTCTGCATCACCGGAATAGTCTGCAATCTGCTTTTTCTCGGGCCGGTTCTTTAAAACTTCACAAAGCACCTCTCTTTTTGCAATCTCAACCCCAAAACTCGCCATTCTCTCTTCATAGGCCTGAAACATATTGTAGAAATTCTCATTCACCCTGTCTTTATATCTTCTATATCTAATGCCCTCTTCCAGTACAATCACTTGTTTGCCGCAAAGAATACCTTCCATAACAATCTTCCCGACATCACTCCGGGCCAAGCCCACCGCAATACCGGCTAAATCTTCATTGGAAAGATGGGGAACCAGGATACGGTCAAATTGCTCTACGCCATCGTCAACGGCAAAATCATCCAGGAACGTCATGTGACCGTATACGGAAACAATATATCGGTACTCCTCCCTATGCCCATCCCCGGTATCATCCAAAATCAATATTTCTTCTTTGCTTCTCAACTGATTTTGCCGCCCGGCATCATCGATTTTCTTTAATACCTCTTGCGTTATCATGTTAATCAACCGGTCAAGATCCATCACATCACCCCTCTATACCCTGCAATTGATCGCAATGCCCAAAGACGCAACCAACTCTTTTCCACTTTGGCAATAAGGCCGTCAGCTCTTGTAAAATTCATACAAAGAATGCGCCCTTTCCCATCTATGCTATAGAATCACCTCTCCGACAACGCCGGGGCAAAAACCTGCCGCATTTGCTTCGTCAAAATCAATATGCATGTTCAAACGATACGCATCGTTGACTCTTACGACAACATCTTCGAATACGATGCTTCTTTCCCCTTTGACCCGTACACTGACAATCTGCCTGTCCTTTACGTCGAACCTCGCCGCATCGGCCGGAGTCATATGGATATGTCTTTTAGAGATAATGACAGATTCTCTGGCCTCTATCACTGCCTTCTCCGCAGCAATATAGATGCTGCCGGCGCCATCCAAATGTCCCGATTCCCGGACCGGCGGAGCAATCCCCAGTACCCTTGCATCAGATATGGAAACTTCCACCTGGGTTCTGTCCCTTGCGGGTCCTAATATGGCCACCCCTTGCAAGACGCCTTTGGGACCGATCAAGGTTACCCTTTCATTACATTGGAATTGTCCCGGCTGGGATAAATCCTTTTTCTTTGTCATTTGATAATGCTCTCCAAACAATTGCCCTATGTGCTGCCGGCTCAAATGCACATGCCGCCCCGAAGCTTCCACAGGAATCGTCCGTTCCTTTTGAATCTTCTCCAGTACCCTTTCGACAATGTCACGCATCAATACCGTTTCCAAACAATCACCCCGCCTTAGCAATATAGTCCCGCAGCGTATTTGCACATCATGATATAAATGCAGCTGCTGAGCCGGTTAAGAGCCGTAATAATATCCAAGCGTTCCATATGATCCTCTTTTCTAAAAGCCGTCACAGCCGCAATTTCTACTTCCCTTACCTGGGCTCTGAGCGCATTCAATCCAATGATGATTTCACCCATTTCATAGTGGGGCCATAGATGTCCTACGCCGAAATGATGCTTCGGGTCATGGGACATCGCCCGCAGCCGGTCCTCACTTAACCCGATGACTTCTTTTGGTTTGAGCGCTTCATTGAGCACTTCCGCTCTAAGGATGTCCCTTGCATATTTTAAAACGTCCTCAAGGTCTTCCGTTAACTTCTTTTCTCCTTTACGATCGGCCGCTATTTGAAAACCCAATACGCCGGATTGAAACGTATCCAGTTTCCCCCTCAATATAATTCTGGGGTTGTCTTTATAGACCAATTGATGACCGTAAATCTGGGTCATATGTTCCGGCTTTTTTTCAAACACTCCGCCGGAATAATAGGACACATACCTAGGGGATATTTTTGTGTCCGTTGCTTCCGTCTCCCTATATGCACTTTCACCGTTCTGCTCATCTTTTTGTGCATGATCCCCTTCCTTTGTTTCTTGGCCAACGATTAATGCAACATTTTTATCCCGTAAATATTGCCTTGCCGAAGGCGTAATCAATACCTCGGCATCGACAAAATATTGATCCGGTACTCCATGCTTAAATGCTGTTCGAAGGGTGCTCTCGGTTATTACTTTCATTCACTCACTCCCTTTACTGCCGGTTCGCATTTGCTTCTCCGGTAAACGGGTGCTATCGGATTGAACTCACCCGGACCGGCTTTGGGTGCGGGCTTGCCCCTAGGCCTCCGCTTTGGGAAGTATGAGTTCAATTTCACTGTGAGGTCTTGGGATGACATGAACGGACAATAGCTCTCCAACCCTTTCTGCAGCAGCCGCACCTGCGTCTGTAGCAGCTTTAACCGCTCCCACATCTCCTCTCACCATCACTGTTACCAATCCTCCACCGACATGTACCTTTCCTATCAACATAACATTTGCAGCCTTAACCATGGCATCCCCCGCTTCAATAGCGCCTACCAATCCTTTTGTTTCAATCATTCCCAATGCATTCATATTTGCCATTGACAAATCCCCCTTCACTATTTTAAAGATTTAGCTATACTGTTTAAGCCTCTCTTCTACCAATTTGATAATTTGTTCGATATCTATCCCCTTCATGCCGTCTTCCTGCCCGGCTTGACACCTATAATGGCCGGTATCATAGGCCACTCTTCTTATGTTAACAAGATGCATCGGTGTGACACTGTCCGAAGTAGCATTGCCCCCTATTGCACCGCAGCCAAGCGTTAAAGCCGGTGCAAGATTTGTACTCAACCCTACCGCTCCCTGGGTAGACGGCGTATTGACCAGCAATCTCGAAACAGGTTTTTTGAGCGCAAATTCTCTAATAATCTGTTCATCCTTTGAGTGAATCACCAGCGTGTGACCCAGCCCGCCATTGCGCAGCAGCGCAAAACTGAGCTCGCACGCTTCTTCCCAATTTCCAACGGTGTAGAATCCCAGTAATGCCGTCAGCTTTTCCTTTGAAAAGGGATATTGCTTACCCACACCCTTTTCTTCACACACCAAAACCCTTGTTTCTCTCGGAATCTCGATATCGGCCATTTCGGCAATATCCTGGGCCGATTTTCCGACAATTTTCGGATTCATGTCTCCATTAGGTCTTTCCATAATCTTAACAATTTTTTGAAGTTTTTCACCGGTCAGAAAGTAGCCTCCCTGGTGTATCAGCTCTTTTTTAACCTCTTCCGCTATACATCTTTCGGTCACAATTGATTGTTCCGAAGCGCAAACCGTCCCGTTATCGAAGGTTTTACTTTCCAATATTTTGGCAACCGCCTCCTTAATATCCGCACTTCGCTCAATAAATGCCGGTACGTTCCCGGGCCCCACACCCAATGCAGGTGTGCCGGAACTATAGGCCGCCTTTACCATTGCGGAGCCGCCTGTAGCCAATATCAGTGCCACATCTTCGTTTTTCATCAGTTCATTGGTGCCTTCGATTGTCAACATACTCAAGCAGCCAATCAAACCTTCCGGTGCACCCACTTCCATTGCGGCTTCGTTTAGTATCTCTACGGTCTTTAATATACATCGCATCGCACTGGGGTGCGGGCTAAAAACGATCGCGTTACCTGACTTTAAAGCAATTAATGTCTTGTAGATGACCGTAGAAGTAGGATTTGTCGACGGTATCAAAGCCGTGATGACACCCACCGGCGTACCGATCTCTATGATATTCTTCTCCTCATCCTCACGAATCACACCGATGGTTTTCATATCTTTAATGGATTCATATACCTTTTCACTGGCAAGCTTGTTTTTGCTGAATTTATCTTTCCACTTGCCAAACCCCGTCTCTTCCATGGCCATCCTGGCCAAGCTCTCCGATGCGTCTGATGCCGCTTTAGCAACTCTTTCTACAATAGCATCGATGTGCTCCCTATTTAATTGCATAAACTCCTCTTGTGCTTCTGCTGCTTTTCTGATCAAATCTCTTGCCTGCTGGATCGATTGTAAATCTTTATCCATCATCATGAATTATGTTTCACCCCCATTTCTGCAGCAGCTTGTGATCGCTTCTATCAACGCTTGTTTTTTCGAGAATTTTATCCTGCCTCTCTCAATGGGAAACCCCTCTATGTTTCTTGCAACCCTCCTAAGATCCACCACTTTCATACTTTCCAATGCCGCGACATCGGTCAAATCTATGCTTTTCCCCTTGTATTTGACGGTTGTTTCTATCACATTCCTGCGGTTTTGTCCCTCGGCCGGCGCCGGCTGTTCCCGGTCTCCTTCTGCCGGAACAATATGTTCAATCTTTTGCTCCCTTCTATCGGAATATAGGATATTGCCCAGCCCTTCACCGCTTCTCGCAATGACATCCACGGATATGACGCTGCCTACCCGACTGGCTGCGGCAGCACCTGCGTCCACTGACGCTTGAACGGCACCAACATCCCCGCCAATCATGATTGTAACAAGGCCCCCTTTTACAAGCACACAACCGATCATTTCCACATTCGCTGCTTTCAGACATACATCTGCCGCTTCAACGGCCCCAACGTATCCGTATGTTTCAATTAAACCCAGTGCTTGATCCCTCATATTTTTCACCCACTATTCAATACTTGGTCGGATGATCTGCAACAAATTCAACCGCCTCCGCAAAGGCATCGCAGGCCGCTTTGCACGCCGACTGGCTTCCCGTCAGCAAGCCTCCGCCAAAGTTTGTTTCGGAAGGCGGGCCAAAGAAGGTGGCCATGGTCACATCGGCAGCTTTCAAAGCAGCGTCGATTGCGTACATTGCTTCAATGGGCGGGGCAATCAGATAGGCGAGGGCTTCCCCTTCCGCAATGCCGGCAGTTTCCGACAGATACGAACCTGTTCTCGAAATGCAATGGGCATAGTAGGCGATGGTATCATCATCATTGGCACTATAGAAACAGGCATCATTTTCAATAAAATCGATGGCCGCATTCACCCCGCTTCTCACTTCGGCAGGATTGGGGCCCGACAATATGCCTATAAATTCCCCCGCTAATTTTGTATTGGCATTGGCGGCTCCACCATAAAACGATTTCGCATAAGCCACTTTGACATCGGCCTTTTTGGTTGCCTCATCAATGGCCGTATAGCCTACATCATCACAATCGGTGGTAAGAATACCGACACTTCTGTGCCCTGCCTCAAGGTTCAACGCTTTTGCCATATCCGGGTTCACATTGGGTATCAGCTTAACACTCAATACACTTGTTCTTAACGGATCATTCTTCATCCTTGATTCCCCCCATTTATTATAGTTTCAGCTCTATGCCGCTCGCCTTTTGCTCTATCATTCTCTTGATAATGTCTGCTATGTGTGCACCTGCTTCCGCAGCAGGAGTACCGCCTTTGTGAATATTGGAGATAACCGTTCTGTTGGATTCCGGCATGCCGACTTTTGCCTTATAAGCCATATAGCAGCTCATGCTTTCACCGGTGGCAAGACCCGGCCGTTCGCCGATTAACACCGCTGTCACTTCCGCATCCAGCAACTCGGAAATGGCATCCATTGCACCTACCCGTCCATATTTTACGAAAAAAGGCGTTCCCACACCCACACCATAGCCTTTTAACCCTTGCATAACCGCCAAGAGCGTATCTTTCGCATTCACCTCAACGGCAGTCGAACTCAATCCGTCGGATACATAAATCTGAACTTGCGGCTTCCCGGCACATTTTTCCCGGATCATATCAGCGGTTTCCCGGCCAAACTTTCTGCCGAGATCAGGTCGGGTTAAATATTCGTCTTTGTCTTGACACATGGTTGTTACCGAAAACCAATCCATTTCCTTTATGAACTCTTCCGAAACATCGGTAAATACGGCATCTCGTGCAACCGCATGGTCCGCTCTGAATCTTAAAAGTGTGTCGGTCTTATATCTGGGTCCGGCTCTCCATATCCCGATTCTGGCGGGCGTCGTTTCTTTGAATTTCAAGTACACCTCACCATTCTCCGCATTGGGAACAAGCAATTGCTTTTTAAGGTCTACTGCCGTGATATCAGGCAATGTCTCATTTTCTGCCGGACAGTGCTCCTCCGTATTCTGCTCATCCTTTTGGTCGTTCATTTCATGCATGACTTGTACAATAATATCTTTAATATCTTTTTCCGAAATCACGTTCTTCCCTCCTTCATCCCCCTATAGTTCAAATGATTGCGTAAAGATTGAAGCATCGCCGGCTCTCTTGCTCAATCGCCCATTTTCATAAAGGCCCATTTTTTCCATCCACGCTTCAAATTCCTTGATGGGTCGTAAATTTAATAATTCCCTCAACGACGGGGCCTCATGATATCCTGTACACTGATAGTTAAGCATAATATCATCGCCGGCCGGAATTCCCATAAAATAGTTGCAGCCGGCGGCCGTAAGCAGAACAGCCAAATTTTCGATATCATTTTGATCCGCCTTCATGTGGTTGGTATAGCAGGCGTCAACCCCCATCGGAATTCCCGTTAATTTCCCCATAAAATGGTCTTCAAGTCCTGCTCTGGTAACCTCTTTGCTGTCGTACAGGTATTCCGGTCCGATAAATCCTACCACCGTATTCACCAGAAACGGACTGAACTTCTTGGCAAGTCCGTAACATCGCGCTTCCAGCGTTACCTGGTCCACCCCATGGTGCGCCTCCGATGATAACTCGGAGCCCTGACCGGTTTCAAAATACATCACATTGGGTCCTGTGGACGTGCCCTCTTTGAGTACCAGCGCCTGGGCATCTTCCAACAACCTGCCGCTTATGCCGAAAGCTTCATTCCCTTTTTCTGTCCCCGCTATACTCTGAAAAATCAAATCGGCCGGCGCACCGTTTTTAATCGCTTCCATCTGGGTCGTCACATGGGCCAGCACACAATTTTGCGTTGGCACCTGCCACTTCTGCTTGAAATCTTCAAACATTTTCAGGACATTTTCTACATTGTCAACGGTGTCGTTAACCGGGTTCAAACCTATAACGGCATCACCGACACCATAGCTTAACCCTTCCATAACAGAAATCATAATACCCTCCGGGTCGTCCGTGGTATGATTGGGCTGCAGCCGAACGGCCAATGTGCCCGGCAATCCGATGGTTGTATTGCAATGTGCCGTTATCCGTATCTTGCCTGCACCGTAGATGAGGTCCAAATTGGACATCATTTTTGCCACCGCAGCGATCATTTCACTGGTAAGCCCTCTGCTGATCCTTCTAATGTCCTCTCCTGTTGTTTCATGGCTCAATATCCATTCTCTTAATTCGGAAACGGTCCAATTCTTGATCTCCCCATAGATTTTTTCGTTGATGCCGTCTTGAATGATTCTTGTTACTTCATCCTCCTCATAAGGAACCACCGGATTATTTCTTAAATCCTGCAATGTCATGCGGCTCAATACCTCTTTAGCAGCTACCATTTCCGTGACCGACCCGGCAGCAATGCCGGCCAATTTATCGCCGGACTTTTCTTCATTGGCCTTTGCCAATACCTCTTTGACATCCTTGAACTCATACACAATCCCAAAAAGCTTTGTTTTAAGCCTCATCCTTTTTCTCCCTCCTCGTTAATGACTGAATACTAGCGTTTTGACGACTACAGGAACGACTTTTCCGTTGGCCAGAGAATGACCGATGTCAATATAATCTCCGCTCTCTACCTTTACGGAATCTATACAAACGATGTCTTTGCGAAATGCCAGGTGTGTTCTGAGTGTTTGGCCCAGCACTTTGGCCATATCATTTTCAACGATCACCACCAGTGGCCCATCAAGCATCAATATTTCCTGCATGCCCTGTATAATGCACCCGGACCATTTTTGTACCGTTTCAAAACCGGCATTTTTCACCCCCTTTATTGCTAAAGCCACCAATTGCCGGTCACTTTTCAGGCGAAACCACTTTACCTTGTCGGCAATGACACCGCTTAGCTTATCAAAGGATAATCGCTCATCTTCCCCGGTAAGCTTTAAAATAGGGAGATTTTTTAAGGGTAAAACCTTCTCCGTAAAGGTGATGGTGCTGCCGCTGATATCTGTTATATGGGACCCTGCCCCCACTACAGTGGCCCTTATTGTTTCAGCCGATTTTAAGACCTTTTTTGCGCTTATCAAACGACTGCTTCCGATGGCCCGCCCCAATATGACGCCGATATCTCCATACTTGAATAAATCCTCTGCCTGACAGGGGCCTATGCAATCGGCCACACCCCCGGAAAACGAAATATACCGGATATCGTAATCCCTTCTCAAATCGTGGTCCGTCACCATTTGTTCTAATTGAGGCGATACGGGCTTAACACCGATCACTTCTTCCAAAATCTCAGCCATCCTGCCGGTTATCCTGTTAAGCTGATCCAACCGCAATGTCTTGCCTTTTGAAATATCAATCCCAATGCTTTTAGCCAATTGCTTTAATTTGGCAGATACATAGGTCACCTCCAAACCCACTTTGTTTAATGTAAGCAATCTCCCCCCTATATCCAAACACGCCGTATCGATAACCTCTCCGTTCTTAAAAACCGCTATATTGGTCGTGCCTCCGCCTATATCAAGATTGGCAACCACACAGCCGTTATCCCTGGATACTTTTGAAGCGTTTGCCCCTTTGCCGGCAATAATCCCTTCCAGGTCCGGTCCTGCTGTTGCGACCACAAAATCTCCTGCCAGTCCGCTCAGCATTTTTAATACCTCACCGGCATTTTCTTTCCTCGCCGTTTCTCCTGTTATAATCACTGCTCCGGTCACCACTTCTTCCGGCCTGACACCGGCTTTCTCATATTCGCCCTCTATAATCTCTCTGGCCTTTCTGCCGTCTATTTCCGTCAATGAGATAAACGGTGTAAAATAGATATCGCTTCTATAAATCACTTCCTTTTTAACAATTTTTATGCTGGGAATCGAAGCCACCGAAGCCGTATCTTCAATGGTGATCCTGCTGAAGATCAACTGCGTTGTCGAAGTACCGATATCGATTCCCACACTGAGAATTTGCTGCTGCATTTCTCCAACTCCCTCCCGGAAAAAATAAAGGATTCAAACATGAAAAAAAGCAGGCCAAAAAAATACTTTCATCAAAATATTTTTTGGCCTGCTTTGCCAATCGACACACATCCATGTGCTCGTCTATTCATTTGGTAATCAACATTTTACATACGTCTTTATTGACAGCTTTTTATTCAAATGGATTTCAAAGTTGGTTATCTTTATTCATTTTGGAAATCAAACATAATTTTTGTCCCGTACTGATTGGACTCAACATTGAAATGACCGCTCAGTTTTTCTTCAACGATTCTTCGCACAATATTCCAACCCAGGCTCTCGGCTTCAACTAATTCTATGTTGAAACCAATCCCGTTATCAATAACCGATATACTGGAATAAAGGGTTCCTTTTTGTAGGCATATTTCGATTAGACCTTGATTCTTTCCTTCAAAAGCATGCTTCAAGCAATTTTGCAGCAGCTCATTAATAACCAGTGCAATGGAAGTCGCTTTATCGGAATTGACAATAAAACGATCCCCTTCTACCAAGATCCTGATATCCTTGTCCGGCGGCAATCCGTAATACATGGTATTGTCTTTAATTTTTGATATGATCGTCTTGATATCAACATCGTCGACGCCTTTTTGTGCAAGCAATTCATGGGTAACGGCAATGCTTAATATCCGGCTGATGCTCTCATCAAAAGATTTATTAACCAAATCATTATCAATCCGCCTGGATTGCAATCTCAAAAGGCTTGCGATGGTTTGAAGATTATTTTTCACCCTATGATGAATCTCTTTGATGGCTACGGATTTCAAAATCAATTCTTTTTCCTTTTCCCTCGCTTCCGTCATATCATCGATCAGCATGCTCACACCGACTACGGCATCCATCTGCTTCATCGCCGCATATTTGACCCTTAAAGACAAATTGCCTACCGCAACCTCTATTACTTCCGACGAAAGGTCCGTAATAATCTTTTCAAAGGAAATCCTGTTTAATGCAAGGTTATTAAAATGCATGCCTATAATGCCGTCTTTATAACCTAGTTTCTGAAACAACTCCACCGCCCCGGGGTTCGCGTAAGTCGCTACTCCTTGTTTATCAAAAATGATGATGGCTTCATTGATATGATGGGTAATGATATGCTCATTATCTTTGAGGGAATGGAGGGTCTCACTAAGCTGCTCAGTGGTAAGGGATAACAACTCCATCTGTCTGTTTCGCTTTACATGATTGGTAATATCCTGCTCCATGATCAGAACACCTATGACATCCCCTTTTTCATTTTTAATCGGTATGGTATTCTGTCTAACCGTTTTATTTTCTTGCGTAACCGCTTTTAAATCCCTGGTAGGCATCCCCACTTCCAAGGTCCTGAGCGCAGCCGGCTCATTCTCCCTAAAGGCATACTTCCCAACAACGGTATACTTGTACATTGATTCGCACGTATTAGGCTTTGCCTCTGCCACCACTATGGCTTTATTTGCATCTTCCGTCAAACAGTCAATAAATACGTCAGCCCTGACAAGATCGGCAATAGTAGGAAGAAACTCTTCTATCTTCTGCAGATTTTGAACATCCGAAGCCAATAAATTTGTGTATGTCTCACATAATTTTTTTAACATCGGCATCCCCCTAGAATTTTATATGTTTACATCCAAACATGAAAACCAAAATTCCATCGGATTTAAAACTTTTCCGGTTTTATTGACATTACTCATTCAGGATGATGGCATTTGCTATGTTTTTCATTGGGCACCTCTTATCCATACTCAATTTGCGAATTCTATCATAGGCTTCCTGTTCGGATATGCCGTATTTTCGACTTAATATCCCTTTTGCCCGTTCTATTAATTTTCTCGCTTCAAGCTTATCTTGTACTTTTTCCATGTTTTCTCTGATCTGCTCAAATTCTTTGCTCTTCGCAACAGCTACCTCAATCGCAGGCAAAAGTGCTTTCTCATTAACAGGTTTTACAAGATAGCCCATCACCCCTAACGCCTTAGCCTGCTGAATAAATTCCTTGCCGCTGTAGGCCGTTAATAAAACCACACACTTTGCCAATTTTTCTTCATTAATGACCTTTGTAGCCTTTAAACCGTTCAGCAACGGCATCTTTACATCCATCAGCACAATATCGGGCCTGTACTTTCTGCATAACTCAATAGCATCGAATCCGTCGGAAGCCTGTCCTACAACGTCGTAACCGACTTCTTTGAGAATTTCGCAAATGTCCATCCTAGTAATAGGCTCATCATCGGCTATTACTATTTTCTTTTTCATTCACTTTTCCTCCTTCAAAAAGCTAGAACTGTTGATGAGTTACTTGGCTTTGCATGCAAGAACATTTCAAAACCGTGCAAGACCAAATATACCTATGTTTGCCGCCAACTATTCGTCATCAATGCCGTCCTTTAAAAAGACATTTTTATTTGAACAAAAAACATAGCATCATCGTTGTTCCAAGTGCTATCTTTAGTATGCACGAAAATCAATGCAGGAAATCCTTAATCTCTTCTAATCCTGTCCCATTGAAGGAACTGATTCTAAATATATGTTCTGCCCCTGCCCTTTTCAAACAATTTTCCGACCAACCGATATTTTTATTTGTACAATCTATCTTTGTAATAATACCTATCACCGTCTTGTCAAAAATAGAAGCAAAATTCGGAGGAAAAATACATGTTGCATCGGTACAATCATGCACCAGCCCTATAACATCACAATCATAGGAAGATACGATCAGGGCGTTATAAAATCGTTTATTCTCTATATATTCTCCCGGTGTATCCAGAATATTTTTAACATATTCGACGGTTTGTGTTTTTTTGTATTGCCTGGACAAGTTGTATATGGCCTGTATAAGCGTTGTCTTTCCGCTCGCCGTACTTCCCATCAAAATTATTTTTCTCATCATCCTATTCCCCCTAAGACCTTGTCATCTCGGAAGGCGTAAAACCCAATACGTCGGATAATAGATTCAATACTTCCTTTAAGGCCGCTTCAACGCTCGACACATCGCCGACTATCACAACCGAACCACTAAACCTGTCCACAAACCCTATTTCCACACCTGCTGCCTTGGTCGCAGCATCTGCCGCAATGATAGCTGCTTCACCGGGCGTAATCGTTAATATGCCCAATGCTTCGCTGTATTCGCTTGAAAACCCCAGCTTTTTATAGATACATTGCTGCGGATTGGCAATCAAATGGGCCAGCGTTACCTGTTTCCCGGGAACATATTCCTGTATGACTCTCTGCTTTTCTTCTTGCATCATCATATCAACCTTTCGCAATACAAATAAACACGCAAGGGACTTTTGGGGTCAGATGCCGCGCTGTGAAATGCGCTAAGTCAAACGGCCGGAGAATGCCTTTACTCTCCCCAATGTTAAGAAAATCGGAAGCATTACACTTCTTTAACGACAAAAAAGCTTGTTTGAAAACAAAACGTTTCCATATACAAGCTCCATTGATTGTACAACAATGCACGTCGTCGTGCTCAACAATCTCGTTGTCTAAATTATATCACAGCAGATAAAATAAAGCAATACGTTTTCATAAAAACGCTTTTGGCTGCAAGCTATTCCTCAATCACGGGCAGCACTATCTTTTGTCCGGCTTTTACCTTGCTCTCTTCATCAATGCCGTTTGCTTCCATAATGGCTTTGTAGTGCTTTCCGCTCCCGTAAAATTTTTGACTGATCTGCCACAAGGTCTCTCCCCTGCCAACTACATACTCTTGGCCGTCAACATTATCCTGTCCGCTGTTTACGGGCTCCTGCGGCACAATTCGGGGATTGTCCTCAGGCGCTTGGTTTTCGTTATCCGGCTGCTCCGGCTGTTCGCCAGGCTGTCCCTCAAGTGCTGCCAACCGCTCTTCAAGTGCATTGATTTTATTGCCTTGAGCACTGACGTCTTTTTGAATATTCTCACCGCCAACTGCTTCCTCCAGCTTTTTGTATTTCTGATTCAGTTGAAAATGACTCACTGCCAAGATTAATACCAGAATCATCAATGCAATCGTCATACCGTATTTGACGATATATGAATTTTCTTTGACACGAATACGTGAAGGCATATGCTTTTTTTCCTCTCTTCTTTGCTCCTGCCCCGATGTGCTTGGACGCTTTCTGGCAACCTTCGGTATTTCATCAAACATCTCTTCCGTTAAACTCCTGGTTTTACTATAAATATAAAATCCCGAGCAGGGCTTTATTCTTGCATTTTGTGTGTGGAAAAAACCCATATTATTGGAAACAGGGTCCGCAACACACGCTAACTGCCATAGAAAATCAGAGAAATTATTTTGTACAAACGCATCCTCAGTGGATAAAAACACACCATACCCCGGACAAGTATGGAACCAACCAATCACTTCTGAGTCCGTAAAATAGGCTTCCTTTTCACGATGAATCGAATCCCAGGTCTTTTCCGTAAATTCCAAAGTCTCTTCCACTCTAACGGTATGTTTTGCATCCAGTACCCCATTTACAATCAGAATATCATATGCATCCTTGTGAACCAGCCGCCCTAATAACACACCGCCCAATTCATTTTTGAGATCCGTCTGCGCATATCTCTTAATATGTTCGTAAACCTCATCAAGAATAAATATCTTCAAATCCTCTTGTTTCACATTTCCTTTTAATACCGCGTTCTTTAAAAAGGCCATCTCTTCTCCGGCTTTTTGATCATCTGCCGCCATATCCGTCTCAAATCCTTTTATTTTTTCCGTATCCAAACTCAACTATTCCACCCCCTATTGGTTCAGGTTTAAATATACATTGTCACTGTAATGCCTTACCCCTACATATCATATTCTATAAAAAGAAAAAAAGTCCTGCAAAGAAACAAAAGTTTTGTCAAAAATTCACGAAGAAAAAGGCGAGTAGATCCTTTGACACGGGGTGTATGAATTTGGATTGAATAAAATGATTCCAACAAAGATAACGAACTTTTATGCCTAAAAACACATTTGCACAAACAATGACGGTTCTACATTGTTTGTGCAAATATAAATGCCACTTTAAAATGCGGTACTAACAGATTCTAAAACAACGTATAGTTTATTCTTTATTTTAGAATCATTCAGGAATGTAACATGGGTACAGACCCCCAGATACACAAAAAGAATGTGGGTCAAACAGAAAATCTGAGGTCTGAGATCGGAAGTCGAACTAAAAGATTCTTCAACGATATTTATAAAATTCGGATTTCCAACCTCCGACCTCTGATTTCTGACTTCTGTGTGTCACATTTCTTCTTCGTGTTTTAATGTGAATTCTTTATTGAGACTTATCTAATTATTCATTGTTAATTATTCATTGTTAATTATTCATTATTCATTATTTTCAGTTTGCTTTGTTAAAACTCCGACGTACCTGCCGTTCTCGGATAAGGTATGACATCCCTTATATTGGACATTCCGGTAATATACATAATGGCCCTTT
>JAKSBV010000292.1 GCA_022360955.1 Bacillota bacterium | reverse complement strand
AGAAATCTGCAAGCCTTTAACCATCCTAACTATTTCTTCCATATTTCTTCCCAGTTCCTGAGGATAGTAAATTATTGCCCTGATAGCACCTTCGGGATCTACAATAAATACTGCTCTTACAGTATTGGTTCCTTTTCCGGGATGGATTAAGCCTAATTTTTTAGATACCTTCCCGGTATCGTCGGCTATTACCGGAAATTGTATTTCTACCTTCAATTCTTCCTTAATCCATTGGACCCACTTAATGTGTGAGAATACTTGGTCAATGCTTAACCCGATAAGTTCGGCATTTAAGTTTTTAAATTCTCCCATAAGATTTTGAAAAGCTACGAACTCTGTCGTGCAAACCGGTGTAAAATCTGCCGGATGACTGAATAAAACAAACCATTTGCCTTTATAGTCTCCGGGTAGATTTATAACCCCTTGCGTTGTTACTACTTCCATCTTTGGAAACTCTTCGCCGATAAGCGGCATTCTTTGTTCCATGAGATTACCTCCTCTAAATGTTATTGTTTTAATTTATTTTTAAGGCACGCTTTACAACTGCCCTTAAAATACAAATGCTTCTCATCTACTTCAAATCCATCCAAGTCACCTATATCCTCCTTAGAGACCTTTATGTCGAAATCGTACACTTTTCCGCAGCTTTTACACTTAAAATGCCCGTGAAGCGAGGTATCGGCATCATATCTTGTTTCATTTTCTTCAATCGTTATCACAGTAACTATACCCTTTTCAATAAAAAGGCTTAGCGTATTGTACACCGTTGTTTTAGAAAGTGTGGGGATTTCTTGGACTATTTCTTTGAAAATTTCATCCACTGTGGGGTGACTTTTAGTGTTCCTCAGATATTCAAATATCTTTATTCGCTGATAAGAGGGTTTTATATCATATTCTTTTAGATAGCTGCCAGTGTTTTTTGTCGTATCATTGTTCAAATTCATTTTATAATCCCTCCAATTTTATAATTATTTTAAATTTGTAATCATTACAATTACAATAATACCAGAAATATTTCTTTTGTCAAGGGGTTTT
>JAKSBV010000004.1 GCA_022360955.1 Bacillota bacterium | reverse complement strand
TAATTTTCTTCACTTAAAATTTATGTACCCCTAACCTTCCCCTGTCAACTAATTAAGTATCTCCTGATCATATCCAATGCACGCATTGAGGTCATATTTCTGATACGTTCCCGATTACCTGCCAGTCTCAATGTTTGACACCAACATTTGTGTTCGGTCGCCATGGCCACATAAACCAGTCCGACAGGCTTTTCCGTGGAACCGCCCCCCGGTCCCGCAATGCCGGTAATGGAAATGCCTACATCTACCTTTGACCGTTCTCTGACTCCTTTTGCCATTTCCAGAGCCGTTTGCTCGCTCACCGCACCGTATTGATTTAATGTTTCCTGCGATACGCCTAATAATTCTACTTTTGATTCGTTGCTATAGGTTATCATCCCACGATTAAAACAGCTTGAAATCCCGGGAGTCCTTGACAGTTTTTCCGCAAGCAGACCTCCCGTACAGGATTCGGCCGCAGCAATTGTAACCCCCTTTTGGATAAGCAGGTTGGAAACAACCTCTTCCAGGCTTTCTTCCCCTTCTCCGTAAACGGTTATGCCAAGACGCTGCCGTATTTTTTGTTCAACCTGTTGTATGCGTTCTTGAGCCTCTTCTTCGTTTTCACATTTGGCCGTAATCCGCAAAGTAACCTCGCCTTCTTTTGCATAAGGTGCGATAGTAGGATTGCTTTGGGTCTCGATGATATCTGCCAATTCCTCTTCCAGTGACGATTCGCCGATCCCAAATATCCTTAAAACTTTAGAATATATAATGTCGGACGTCTCGCTGCGTATAATCGGAAAAACATAATTGTTAAACATCGGTTTCATTTCTCTGGGCGGGCCGGGAAGCATTACCACTATTTTGCCATCTTTCTCGATGAGACAACCCGGTGCCGTACCATAGTCATTTTGAAGCACGGTACATCCTTTGGGCAGGTATGCCTGCTTTTCGTTGTTATGGGACATTTGCCTGTGGATGGACTTAAAAAATCCTTTAATCCTTTGCAGGCTTTCTTCGTGCAGCTCTAACGGCAATGCCAGGATTTCCGCAATGGTCTCTTTGGTCAAATCATCCTTTGTCGGTCCCAAGCCGCCGGTAAAAATAACAATATCCGATCGATTAAGGGCATGTTGAAAGGTATCTTTCAGCCTATTATGATTATCCCCTACAACGGTTTGAAAGTATACATCAATACCCAACTGTGAAAGTTGTAAGGAAAGAAATTGTGCGTTGGTATTTACAATTTGCCCCAGAAGCAATTCGGTTCCTACGGCAATAATTTCTGCATTCATGGTTGGTTTCCTCCTGATTTTAGTGGGTGGTGGGTAGTGGGTGGTGGATGGTGAAAGACCCCAAACCTACCGGATTGGTTTCATAAATATTTTAGTTTATACGTTGAGTTAAAAAAACATGATTGCGTGAACTTTCTTTATCATTTTAGCATATTTTATTTTATTAATCACGGATTTTTTGTTAATTATTTTTGAAAACCGGGTATATTAAGGGAGTGAGGAGATTGGAGCGGGGAGTTGGGAAATAATGAATCGTGCATTCATAACCTAATTGAAAGGACTCCCATAGCCAAGTTGGCCCTGTGGCGAGATAACGGAATTATAAATTGATAAAGTACTTCCTCCCCACCCCGTACTCCCCACTCCCCACTAATTACAAAGGAGGTCATTTTATGCTTCATAAAATTACAGGTAAAGTGGCTGTCATAGGGGCCGGTTTTGTAGGCTCCACAACAGCTTACACCTTGATGCTCAGTGGTCTGGTGTCGGAAATTGTAATTGTAGATATTAATAAAGATAAGGCAGAGGGTGATGTCATGGATATGAGCCACGGCATGTCTTTTGTCCGTCCTGTACAGATTACGGCCGGTGATTATAAGGATTGTCACGGATCGGATATTGTTATTATTACCGCCGGTGCCAATCAAAGACCGGGTGAAACCAGAATGGACCTGGTGAAAAAGAATACGGATATCTTTAAATCCATTATTCCTCAAATCGCAAAGTACTGCGAGGATGCAATCCTTTTAGTGGTTACAAATCCCGTAGATATCCTTACATATGTCACATTAAAGGTGTCAGGATTTTCACCCAAAAAAGTCATTGGTTCGGGGACCGTGCTTGATACGGCAAGGTTTAAATTTTTATTGAGTCAGCACGTTGGCGTAGATACGCGAAATACCCATGCCTATATTCTTGGAGAACATGGAGATTCGGAGGTTCCGATATGGAGTTTAACCAATATTGCAGGTATGACGATGGAAGAGTATTGCAATACATGCGGGAAATGCGCAGGTCATTCCAAGCAAGAGATCTATGAAAATGTTAAAAATTCCGCTTACCATATTATAGAGAAAAAAGGGGCCACCTATTATGCTGTCGCCTTGGCAGTCCGAAGAATTGTAGAATGTATTTTGAGAGATGAACGCTCTATTCTAACCGTATCCGGTCTGGTTAGCGGCCAGTACGGCATTCATGATATATGCATAAGTTTACCGACCATTGTAAACGAAAAAGGGATTGACCGCATTTTAGAAGTGCAGCTCAATCATGAAGAAACGGAATTATTAGAAAAGTCTGCATATCTTTTAAAAGAGACCTTGAAGGAGATTGGGATGTAGGCGAATACCCGTTGCCGGGGTACGATTATATTTCTAATTTTACAATGCGTTATCCAGACAGACATCCGGCTTTAAAACGGAACGGAAAGGGATTGATACCCTTTCCGTTCTATTGTATTAAAATCCACCCGGTTTAGGCGGTATAATGGCCCAAGCAATGAAATACGCAATCAGACCTCCGATAAAACCGGAAAAAATAGCGATTAATACCCATACTAAACGTACCAGCGTGGAATCAATGTTGAAATATTCTGCCATCCCTCCGCATACCCCGCCCCATTTCTTGTCTACATTAGAGAGATATAATCTTTTTTCCATTGTAACACCTCCGCTTTGATAACAACCCTCTATCCTAGTATACGATATAACCGGTCATATGTCTGAGTCTCAAGACTACTCTCCGATGACTATTGTTTCCGTCCCCTCGACCGCCTTTTGCACCATTTCTTCTGCATCAAGATGTTGCTCCGCTGCCAGTATTCGACTTAATTTGGGCTTGGTATTGGGGTGCTTGGGCACAAAAACAGTACAACAATCTTCATAGGGTAAAATAGATGTTTCAAAGGTATCGATTCTTTTAGCAATTCTGACAATTTCTTCTTTGTCCATCCCGATAAGGGGACGAAAGACCGGCAAATCTACCGCCGCATTGGTAACACCCAGGCTTTGTATGGTCTGACTTGCAACCTGTCCCAGACTTTCCCCGGTCACAAGTGCTGCAGAGCCGTTTTTCACAGCAATTTTTTCCGTTATTTTCATCATGAACCTTCTCATAATCAACGTAAGCTGTTCTTCCGGACATTTTTCATGGATCGCCAATTGGATATCTGTAAAAGGAACAATGTGCAGCTCCATGCGTCCACAATAGACATTTAATATCTTGGCCAATTCAATCACTTTATTTTTTGCTCTCTCGCTTGTATAGGGATAACTAAAGAAATGCACCGCCTCCAACTCTATCCCCCTTTTTGCAATCATCCAGCCGGCAACCGGGCTGTCAATACCTCCCGATAACAAGAGTGTCGCTTTTCCATTGCTGCCTACCGGCAATCCGCCCGGCCCCGGTACTTTTTCGGCATACACATAGGCACCCGTATCCCGTATTTCGATATGCACAATAATCTCAGGATGATTTACATCTACGCTCAGGTGAGATACCTGACTCAAAATATGGCCTCCAACCCTTCTGCTCATTTCCGGAGATTTTATCGGAAAGCGTTTGTCCGCACGCTTTGTTTCTACTTTAAAAGTTTTATATTGATTGAATGAAGGGGTTAAATAAGACACTGCAGCCTTTTGGATTTCTTCTATATCTTTTTCTACTTTTGCCACACGACTGACGGATACAATACCGAATACTTTCTGCAGCCGTTCGATTACCTTGGAGATATTGACTTGATCGTCCATAGGTGTAACATAAATAGTGGCCTGTGCCTTTGAAACTTTAATATTCCCCAATCCGCGCAAGGCTATCCTAATATTTTTAATAAGCTTGTCCTCAAATAAGCGCCTATTCAAACCTTTGAGAATAATTTCTCCGTACTTGACTAAAATCAACTCATCCATCTTTTTACCTCCGCACATATTTTCTTAATTGTTTAATGATTGCTGCCAATTGTTCCACACAATAGTCCACATCTTCCTTGGTATTGAAGGAAGAAAAGCTAAATCGGACGGCACTTTCAATACACGGCTTCTCTATACCCATCGCAGCCAAAACATGGCTGGGAGAAGGCTTGTTGGACGAACAGGCGGAACCTGTAGAAACAAATATCCCTTTTGCTTCCAGCGCATGAAGCAATACTTCCGCTTTAATCCCGAGAAAGGATACATTTAATATATGCGGTGCATTTTGTCCGTCACACCAGCCGTTAATCACTACATGATCCATCGTTTCCTTTATTTTTTCTTCCAGGTATTTCTTGTTTTCGTCCATAACGGATACCCCATGATTGAAATTGTCGAAAGTGATCTCCGCTGCCTTCCCGAATCCGACAATGCCGGCAACATTTTCAGTACCCGAACGCATATCGAATTCCTGGCTGCCTCCAAAAACAATCGGGTGAATGCGTACACCTTTTCTCACGTATAAGGCCCCTGACCCTTTAGGCCCGTGCAGCTTATGGGCACTCAAAGATAACAAATCAATGCCATATTGCACAGGTGTAAAGAGAATCTTCCCAAAAGATTGTATGGCGTCAACATGATACAAAGCCTTTGATTTTTTTGAATCTATGATATTTCTTATTTCTTGAAGAGGCTGAATGGTGCCGACCTCATTGTTGACATGCATCACACTGACCAGAATCGTTTGATCGGATATCTCATTTTCCAATTGTTTTAGATTCACTCTGCCATATCGGTCCACCCCTATATAGGATACACGATAGCCTTCTTGTTCAAGAAATTTGAAAGTGTTTAATACGGAAGGATGTTCTATGGTTGAAGTAACCAGATGGTTCCCTCGCTTCTTATTGGCCAAAGCACAACCCCTAATGGCCATGTTATTCGCTTCGGTGCCTCCCGAAGCAAAGAATATTTCACCGCTTTTCACATCCAACGCTTTTGCAATGCTTTCTCTAGCCTTTTTAATTGCATTTTCTGCTTCAATGCCTTTCATATGTAATGAAGAGGGATTCCCATAATGATTAACAAGCATCTCTACCATTCCCTCTACCACTTCCGGATAAGGCTTGGTAGTCGCACTATTATCCAGATATACTTCCCTATTCATAAATTTAACACCTCGATGTATAAATTATCTTTATTAGTTCGGAGTCCGGCGTTCAAAGAAACCTTTTCTTGCATATAGATACCCAACTTTAAAATTGAATTTATATTTACACAAAAAAACGCAGAATCATCGTTGTTTGTGTAAATAATATTTTAGGTTTAAAGTTGGTTATCTTTAGTATTGCTTTTATAACCACATCTTAACCACTACGCATTTACAGCTATGGCACTTTGAAATCAAATTTAAACAAAAACATAAAATCATCATCGTTTATCCAAATATATTTTTAACTATCCACTCCCCACCACCCACTCATTATTATACTGAATGAACTTGTAAATTACAAATCTAAAACGCCAAAAGGGCTAAAAACAAAACGATATTTGACGATAAAATATATAGTAGGTCTTTAGTACCATATTATTTTCTGATATAATAGTACTATACTTTGCACCTTTCGCAACAATATTTGTAATTATTTGTAAAATGCATAAGCAGTACTACTTAAGGGGGCTAAACACATAATGAAACCGAATACTAATCACAGTCTTTTTGACGATTTGAGATATCTGGGATTTGGTGATCTGGAAAACATTTCAATATATAATGACAAAAAGAAAAAAACACCGCTATCCACCGAAGAAAAAAAAACAAAGCCTGATCTTTTCAATCATAAACTCAAATGCCCGGTTTGTGAATCACATATAACGGTACGGTCCGTGAGGGCTTCAAGTATCCGGACGCTATCTCGAGATACGGATTTTATGGTTTATTATGCCGATCCTAATCCTATGTTTTATGGTGCATGGGTGTGCACAAATTGCGGTTATGCTGCCCTCTCATCTCACTTTAATAACATATTATATAAACAGGAAAAGTTAATTAAAGAAAAAATAGGTTTAAAATGGAAACCAAAAGAATATCCTTTAGAATATGATGTTGATATTTCCATTGAACGGCATAAGCTTGCGTTGCTCAATGCGATTATCAAAAATGCAGTATTAAGTGAAAGAGCTTTTATCTGTTTAAAAATTGCCTGGCATTATAGATTAAAAAAAGATCCTGTAAATGAAAAAAGCTTTTTAGACCAAGCATTGCAAGGCTTTTTAAAGGCCTTTGAAACAGAAGCTTTTCCTATTGGCAAAATGGACGAAGCCACAT
>JAKSBV010000378.1 GCA_022360955.1 Bacillota bacterium | reverse complement strand
TTTTTTTTTTTTTTTTTTTATACTGGATTCATACCAGGGAGAAAAGGTTAGTTTGCATAAACAAGCTATTGCTTAAACATAAATATGAAAAAACGAAATAAAATAAGGACTAAATTCAATAGAAAGAAGCCACTTTCTATGTCCTCGACTTTTTCGTTTTCAACCTTTACTGTTTTGTATAACAATACCATTGATCAATTGTATTCCTACGGAATCAAAATAACATCAGACAAATCAACGGTTAAAGATTGCATT
This sequence comes from Bacillota bacterium, assembly GCA_022360955.1. Taxonomy (GTDB): domain Bacteria; phylum Bacillota; class Clostridia; order SK-Y3; family SK-Y3; genus JAKSBV01. The sequence continues at coordinate 757 of JAKSBV010000378.1, read as the reverse complement.
CAGGAAGCTTATATGGATTTATTTCAAAACTGGGAGAAAATACGAAATCCTAAGGCTGTTAAGTACTATCTTCTTAAATCACTAAAACGTATCATTTATCGCAAACTGAAAGCAAAAAGGCAAAGTGAATCTTTGGATTTTAAAAATATAAAAGATTATGGTTTCGATGAACCATTCGAAGATGAGATCATAAAAACGGAAAACGAAGAAATTTTGGCCGATAAAATGAATCAGGCATTGAATAAATTAACATCAAAACAAAAGGAAATTATTCATTTAAAGTTCAATATGGGATTTTCCTATGAAGAGATTGGACGTTTGATGAATATACATTCTGATTCGGCTAAAAAGCAGACATACAGGGCTTTAGGAAAATTGAGAGGATTGGTAAATGAAAATTATTAAATAAATGTGTCCCCTTTTTAAGCTTTTTATCCCCTTCTATTTAGTTATTTATATAGCTTAAAAAGGATGAAAGAAGATTACCTCAAATTTACTGATAATCAAAAATTTGTGGAGTGGATATTTAAACCCTCTCCTGAGTTGCAGGAATATTGGAATGATTACCTTGATAATAATCCTGATGACAGGGAAGCATTTACAGTAGCTAAAGATATTTTAAGTCACGGGAGTTAATCAAAACGCGCACCGATTAGGTACAAATTAAATTTATGCTCTCATTATCTTAAAATGTCACTCTCCTGATGATTAGGAAACTTCTCACGGTAGCCTGATCGGACAATAGGGGTTTAGTTTT
>JAKSBV010000011.1 GCA_022360955.1 Bacillota bacterium | reverse complement strand
TCCCTTAGGTACGACAGGATAAAAGAATCCAATGACATATACGCCTTTTTCCAGCATTTTTTCCGCCATTTTTTGAGCGATAACGGCATCATACAGCATAATAGGGACGATAGGATGTTCACCGTCGGCGATCTCAAATCCTGCTTTGCGGATACCATCCCTGAAGTATCGGGTATTCTTTTCCAGTCTATCTCTGTATTCGGTGGTTTCCGACAACATATCCATCACCTTGCAGGCCGAAGCCGCAATGGACGGTGCAAGGGTATTGGAAAAAAGGTAAGGTCTTGATTTTTGCCTTAATAAATCGATCATTTCCTTTCGCCCGCTCGTATATCCTCCGCTGGCGCCTCCCAGTGCTTTGCCCAGTGTACCGGTCATTATATCTATTCTTCCCATGACATGGCAATATTCATGGGTGCCTTTGCCCTGTTTCCCCATAAAGCCAACTGCATGGCTGTCATCCACCATTACAAGGGCATCGTATTTTTCTGCCAAATCACAAATCTCTTTCAGGTTGGCAATAAATCCGTCCATCGAAAATACACCGTCGGTTGCAATTAATTTGATACGTGCCTTTTCGGCTTGCTGGAGTTTGCTTTCCAGATCCTTCATATCATTGTTTTTGTATCTCATTCTTTGTGCCTTGCATAACCTTACGCCATCGATGATGCTGGCATGATTCAACTCATCACTGATAATAACATCCTCAGCGGTCAGCAATGCTTCAAACAGGCCGCCATTTGCGTCAAAGCAGGAGGAATAGAGGATGGTATCCTCGGTCTCCAAAAAACGGCTGATTTTATTTTCCAGTTCTTTGTGCACCGATTGTGTGCCGCAGATGAAGCGAACGGACGACAGGCCGTAGCCATATGTATCATAGCTTTCTTTGGCAGCCCGAATGACTTCCGGGTGGTCTGCAAGACCCAGATAATTATTGGCACACATATTCAGCACGCCTTTTCTGCCTTTTACGTCAATCCAGGCTTTTTGAGGACCGGTGATGATTCTTTCGTTTTTCCACAAGCCGCTGTCCTTTATCTCATCCATTTGGCCGTTAAAATATTGATATGCACTTTTTTTCATGAAATGCTTCCCCTTTCATATAACAAATATAGAACGCGAAAAAGAATTTACGTTTTAGCCTTGGACATACACAATATGAATAATGTATTTTTAAAAACGCCTTTTGTAAACCGTATTTTAAGGTTTAAAGCCGGTTATCTCTATTGCCAGTCAAGAATCACTTTGCCCGATTGTCCGCTGCGCATTACTTCAAAACCTTTTTCAAAATCCGTATAGCGGAAATGATGGGTAATGACCGGGGTGATATCCAGTCCCGACTTTATCATAGAGGTCATCTTGTACCATGTTTCATACATTTTGCGTCCGTATATGCCTTCGATTTTCAGACCGTTAAAAACAACCGTGTTCCAGTCAATTTTGGTGTCGGGCTTATGAATACCCAAAAGGGCGATTTTGCCGCCATGGCACATCACACTTAACATATCGTTAAAGGCCTTATCATTTCCGGACATTTCAAGGCCGACATCAAAGCCTTCCTTCATATTGAGCTGCTTCATGACCTCTTTGATATCCGTGGTGCGCACATCTACGGTGACGCTTGCGCCCATTTTTTTTGCCAGTTCAAGCCGGTACGGGTTTATGTCCGTTATGACTACGTGACGCGCACCTGCGTGCCTGGCGATGGCTGCTGCCATTATCCCGATAGGGCCTGCACCCGTTATCAAAATATCTTCTCCCAGAATGTCGAAAGCCAGTGCAGTATGCACCGCGTTGCCCAACGGGTCGAAACAGCTTAGTACTTCCGGCGGTATATCGGTATCACAGTGCCAGATATTTGTGGCCGGTACGGCAACATATTCTGCAAAGGCACCCGGACGGTTTACGCCGATCCCTTTTGTATTCATACATAAGTGCCTTCGGCCGGCAAGACAATTTCTGCATTTGCCGCAGACAATATGACCTTCGGCCGAGACCAGTGCCCCTTTTTTAACATCCGTGACATTATTGCCTACCGCTTCGACCGTACCGACAAACTCATGCCCTATTGTCAAAGGGACGGGGATATTTTGCCGGGCCCATTCATCCCAATTGTAGATATGCACGTCCGTTCCGCAGATCGATGTCTTATGTATTTTGATAAGCACATCATTCATGCCTATTTCCGGTACCGGTACTTCTTCCAGCCATAATCCCGATTTGGCGTACTTTTTAACCAACGCCTTCATGGTTTTTGTGGACATATGCATCCCCCTTTTTGATTTCTATATAATAAACCGTATGTTCATTATATTGGAAACGCTTGCTGATGTCAACATATTGAACAAAAAAATCATTATATTGAATCAGGAAGAATAGAGGCCTTAGCATTTTTCCCATAGAAAAATGGGTGCATATCTTTTATAACATGCACCCATCTCTTTGAGATTTTATTTTAAGCGCCGTATACACGCGGCATCCACATCGGTTCTTTACCCAATTCTGCCCATATGTATTTAAGCAAAAGTTTTGTTTTCAGTCCGTGATACTCGGGCTGATTCCACAAATTATTTATTTCTTTAGGGTCTTCTTTCAAATCATATAATTCTCCATATTCCCGATTATAATAAACGGTAATTTTGTAGCGTTCATCCACGTAAGTTTTTAAATGAATGGTGGTAGGTTCATGATGATTTTCACATATAATGTGATCCCGTATCTTTTCTTCTTCTCCCAGCCATACGGCACTTTGGTCAATACCGGTCATCGTTCCGGGTATAGGTAATTGGCACAGGTTTAAAAAGGTGGGGGCAAGGTCTACCAACGACTGCAAAGCCGCTGATGTTTTTTCGGCCGGTATGTTGCCCGGGTATCGCGCAATGAAGGGTATCTTGATCATGTCTTCATAGTGGAAGGGTCCTTTATGGATTAAGCCGTGGTGGCCGAAAAAATCACCGTGGTCTGTTGTAAATACAACAATGGTATTATCGGACAACCCCAATTCATCCAGCTTATCCAGTATCTTACCGATGTACTTATCCATCAAGCTTACCATGCCGTAGTATACGGCTATTTGTCTCCGCAGCTGTTTCGGATCATGGAGATGAGAACGGAATCCATGCATGCCGTGTCCCGTTTCACGATATGCACAAAAATCCGGATTTTCCTCTTGCGTCATTTGAAAATAGGGAGGATTCTGCTTGTGTTCATCTTCTGCAATACTTGGGAGTGTTATTTGATCCGGATCATACATGGTATCCCAGGGTTCAGGAACGATTTGAGGGTAATGAGGATCGAAAAAGCTCGCCCACAAGAAAAAATTTTCCTCATTGTGCGTATATTCTTCCAACAAGGTGTTTGTCCGTTCGGCGATCCAAGTATCATAATGGTACTCCTCGGGAATCTCCCACCTGTAATTTGTAGACGGATCAAGGGCAATAGGTGCGTCCATATGGCCTGTAGGCTTCCGAAAATAGTCTCTCCAATTGTCACAGCCTTTTTCTTCAAGCCATAGGGCATAATGCTGCCCTACATGGGCTTCGATTGTATGATTTCTTGCGAGTTCGCAGTGCTCAAATCCGTAAAAGATGTCGTTAAAGTTTTTCCAAAAATCCAAATCCTGCAGAAGCGGACGAGATTCCAGAGAGGGGAATTCTTCCGTTGAAGTCAGCGGCTGAAAATGCGCTTTTCCAATTAATGCAGTGCGATAACCTGCCTTCATAAAGTCTTGTCCCACCGTATGTTCATCTTCAGGCAGCTTGGTTCCCAAGGACCATGCACCATGCTGACTGGGATATTTTCCCGTAATGATGGATGCTCTTGTAGGTGTACAGGTAGGATTGGGGCAATAGGCCCTGGTAAAAGTTGTGCCTTCTGCCACCAGTCTATCCAGATTCGGCGTGCTGATTTCCTTATTAAATGCCCCTAGCGTATTCCAGTGTTGTTGATCACTGGTGATCAGTAAAATATTTGGTCTTTTCATTCTTTTTGACCCCTTTCGCGTATTCGGTACATAAAGTCCGGTTGATGAATAGGGAAGAAATAAATTTATTTGCATTCAACGTGAGAAGTTCAAAATATTGAACGTCAAGGCCTTTTTACGTCCAAGCGTATGTTCATCAACTTAAGTCAATTATAGATAGTTTGATACGTTATTTAAATGCAAAAAGGTGACATGATTTGTAATATTCCGATATGGGATATTGAAATTTTTTTTTCAAATGGATATAATAAGACTATATCTTTGATACTGTGAAGGGCAAGGTGTGTGAAAAGTGAGCAGAATGGTAAAAACCAGCTTTGACGAATTGTGTCCTTATGTTAGAAAAGCGGGAAAACAAAATCACGTCTATTGGAAAAATAATTATAGGAAGATATATGACCACGAATTGCTGTATTGCTGTAAAGGCAAGGCCTATATTACCATTGAAGATAAACGGTATGATATTCATCCGGGTACGCTGATTCTGGTGAAGCCGAACAAATCCCACTGTTTTTGGACGGACCAAAAAGAACCGGGAGATTTGCTTTGGGTGCATTTTGATTTCATCTATAGAAATGACGTATATAACCTGAATAAGCTTGTGACGAATAAAAACAACATACTATTTCGCAAAGAGCTTCCTTTGAACAGTTATGTGCGTCCTGAACCTGTATTGGAAAACGGCTTTACTTTTCCGGAAGTTATCAGGATGAAGCAGCAAACGTTAACGGAAGATATTTTTAGAAAAATCGTTTTTCATTTTACCCGGCATGAAATGTTGTGGCAGCTTGAATGTAAGGTTTTGCTTTTGCAGATATTGAATATGGTCATCAAACAATCTTTGGAAGATAAAAACTTTTTTACGCATCATCCTGCGGGTAAAATATCGGATGTGGTGATTCGGTATGTTCATCATAATTATTTCAGAAAATTAACATTAAAAGAAATGGCTAATATCATGGGGTTGAGTGAAGACTATATTGGGAAAGTCTTCAAGAAAGAAACAGGAGAAAAGTTTACACACTTTGTGAATAAAGTGAGATTGGAAAGGGCTAAAGAACTGCTTCTGCACAGTGATCTTAGTATCACGAATATAGCTGAAATAGTGGGCTTTAGCGATGTATACTATTTTAGCAAGGTGATGAAGCAATACGAAGGGGTCAGTCCCTCTCAATGGGTTTTTAGACATAGGGAGTGGGAAGTGATGTAAAATGCATGATAGTGAAAGGAGGTCAAACAACAGGGGTTTTAAAGTGTGATATCCGGAAGAAAGCAGGGTGTATCAATTGTAGTTGAAGCATATTGTATAAAGAGGCATTCCCATTGGCAGAAAGGAGAGAAAGGTTATGAATGAAAATCTGGCTGGTCTCAGAAGAGATATCAGTGAAGTCAATCATGAGCTGTTGGAGAAGCTTAATGAGCGTATTTTGCTCGTGGAAAAAATTGCAGCGCTGAAGGATGCTACCGGTTTGGACTATTTTGATGCGGTGCGTGAAGAAGAAATGCTGGAAGAACTTATCGGGCACTATCAAGGGCCCTTAAGCAAAGAACTGGTACGGCAGATATTCCTTAGCATCTTTGCTTCTTCACTACAGCATATGGGGTTGAAGCGCAATAAGAATTTGTTGATCAGCGCCGGACAGGATGAAGGCTTTTTAAGCATACATCAGATGTTCGGTATTGAACCGGGTCAACCTGCCGTTATTGCCGGCCCTTGTGCTGTAGAGGGATTCGACCGTTTGAAAAAAATAGCGGCCCTGTTAAAGAAAAGGGGTGTAGGGTTTTTAAGGGGAGGTGCCTACAAACCGAGAACATCACCCTATGCATTTCAGGGACTTGGAGAAAAGGGCTTAAAAATGCTTCATCAGGTAGGAAAAGAATACGGGCTTATTACGATAACCGAAGTTGTGGATACGCGAGACGTTGAATTGGTGTCCACCTATTCCGATATTTTGCAAATCGGTGCAAGGAACATGAATAATTTTGAATTGTTAAAAGAAGTAGGGCAGACACAGCACCCTATTCTTTTGAAAAGGGGAATGTCTTCTACCATTCAGGAGTTTATGTATGCTGCAGAATATATTGGGCTTAAAGGCAACAGAAAAATTATTCTGTGTGAACGTGGGATCAGAACCTTTGAAACCAAAACCAGAAATACACTGGACTTATCAAGTGTGCCGATCATAAAGAAAGAGACAAGTCTGCCGATTATAGTAGATATCAGTCATTCTCTTGGGAGGAAGGATATTGTTTGTGAGTTGACCAAAGCGGCCCTCGCTGTGGGAGCCGACGGATTTATGATTGAGGTTCATCCCTGCCCGGAACTTGCCCTTTCGGACAGTAAACAGCAGTTGAGTCCCGAGGAATTTCTGGCCCTTTTAGATGATATAAATTATAAAGGATAAGTACTTTAGACCGTTTTATAGAGATTAAAATGCTGCCGCAAGGTTATATTGAAAACCAAAAGTGATCATACTAAAGATAGCCAACTTTAAAGTGTACTATCTATAACGAACCGTATGAAGCAGGTTTGCAAGGAGGCAGCATCGATGAAGCATAAAGAGACGGGATTATCGGCATTGGGACTTTCAATGATGGCATTGGGAACGGTGGTGGGAGGTTCCTTCTTTCTGGGATCATCCATCGCCATTCGCACGGCTGGGCCGGCCATATTGATAGCCTACTTATTGGGCGGCGGACTGGTTTATTTGATTTTGTTTGCACTTTCGGAGATGACGGTGGCCGACGCAGACCCCGGTTCTTTTCGAACATTTGCTCAGAAAGCCTTTGGGCCCGGTGTGGGTTTTGTTGTAGGATGGGTGTATTGGACAGGCTTGGTATTGGCAATGTCCAGTGAAGCGGCTGCAGTGTCTTTGTTTATCCGTGTATGGTATCCGCAGATTTCACTGCCGGTTTTAGGTTCTTCGGTCATTATTGGGGTGACGTTGATCAATCTTTTGGGAGCAGACCGTTTAAGCAAATTGGAAAGTGGGCTGGCAGCGATAAAACTTCTGGCAGTTGTCGGTTTTATTGTTACAGCGTTGGCACTTGTCGCCGGACTGGTACCGGGCAGCGCACCTGTAGGGTTTGGGGCACTGAGAGAAGAACCGTTTTTTCCCGAAGGCATTGTGGGTATTGCCGGCAGCATGTTAATTGTAATGTTTACCTATGCAGGATTTGAAATCATCGGTTTGGCGGCATCGGAAACGGCGGACCCCCATCGTACGGTTCCCAGGGCTATTGCTTATACGGTTTTGGGACTGGTAGGATTATATACGGCTGCGATTGCTTTGCTGCTGCCCTTAATCCCTATAGCGGACCTCACTGAAGAGGTCAGCCCTTTGGTCGCTGCCCTGGAAGCAAAAAACGTGGGGTGGGCCGCAGGGGTAATGAATGTGATTCTGGTGACGGCAATCTTATCTACGATGCTGGCGGCTACTTTTGGGCTGGGGCGTATGATGCGTTCTTTAGCAAGTGAAGGATATGCACCGTTGTGGCTCAAAGATAAGGGTGACATACCCTATAAGGGCATTATTTTTTCAGGATTGGGAATGCTGCTGGGATTTAGCCTGTCCTTTTTTTTGCCGCGCAGCATTTATCTCTTTTTGGTCAGCGCAGGAGGCTTTTCGCTTTTGTTTACCTATGTCGTTATCCTGATGACCCATTACAAGTTCCGCAGTACTTATGGTTGTCCGCCAAAAGGAAAATGCCAGCTTCCCGGATATCCTTATACCTCATGGCTGGCCATCGGAGGATTAATTGCCATCATTGCCAGCATGCCTCTCATTCCGGGGCAGGGTTCGGGTCTTGCAGCAGGATTGGCTTTTCTGCTATTCTTTTTCCTGTGCTACCTGGTATCAAAGCATGTGAAAAAATAGATATCTTATTCCATTCTCTTGATGGATAGATTATTCACAAAAACAACACCATAAATAAATTTTATCTTGTGATACCAATGATTGGCATAATATACATCAATTAAATTTTATTCACTCATATAGAACAAATTGACTTGCGATAGAGACTAAAATATTATATATTATTATCCTTCGTTTGACAGGCAAAAAAAGAAAAAAGCCCGTAAACCGCCTTTATTTAGACAGTTTTCGGGTTTTATTATTTGTCAGGAAAACCTAGTACAATTCACTTTTTTTCGATGAAGCTAAAATATTTTTTATTTCGTTGAGACGCAGCCTCCTATTGGTAAAATCAATGCCAAAAAC
>JAKSBV010000065.1 GCA_022360955.1 Bacillota bacterium | reverse complement strand
TGTTTTCCTTTTATTTCAGGCTGTATGCATTGTTTAAGTTCTTTCTGTATCTGGTTCTAAAGGGAAAAATGTCGAGGTGCCGATTTGAGGGAATTGATTTTCCAGAAATGGGTTCTGCTCACGGCTGAGAACTATACATTCTGTAATCACTTCCTTCTGTATACAATAACACATAAAAGGAAGAACAAAATAGTCATAGTCGATGAAAATGAAGGCGACTTTTTCACTCTTGTATCCGAACCATTTTCTGTATTCAGAACATTCGTTTCCTGTTCGTCAGCAGGCATTGAGTCATCAGCATGTTCTTCAATGACGATGTCACAATCTACGAAACGAATATCATAATCTACGAATTCAATGTCACTATCAGGCTCATCATCATAGTAGTCAACACGTTGGATAGTATCTTCCCTTACTATTCCATTAACATAATCAAACGTAATTTCCTCTGATACGGTATTCTCACCCAGGTCTGTAGCATAGACAACAAGAGTATTCCCTCCATCGACTGCGTGCTGCTCCAACTCCACCACATCGGTTTCGTTGTAGCCGTTCAAGCTGTAGACCAAAGTCACTTTCTCATCTGTCATAACATTGATCCGAAAGAAAGTGCTGTCAGCGGTGCTATCCTCGGGGAGGATAATGGTAATCTGCGTGATATCCGGTGGATACGAATCAATTATTTCAAAATCTTCAGAGAAAGTAGCTATATTACCTACACAATCTTCCATAGAAACATTGACCGTGTACGTACCTGCATCCAAATCGCGGAATTTGAATGATTCATCGAATGATTTTGAAGTCCTGATGAACCATGTACTACCATCGACATGATCTGTACCTCTTTTGATCTTGCATTTCATCATGGAGAGCTTGTTTGCATCGTTCGCATAAATGGAGACCTTCACTTTCTGGCCATATGGAAGGACAGTAACATTCAGATCAGGAGCTGTATTATCTATGGTGAAATTGACTGACTTGCTGGAAGATTTAGAATCACTTGCTTTGACTTCCACCACATAGTCACCATCGGCAAGAATCATCGACTGGTTAAAAGTATACAAATAACCATCCTGCACATATGGAAGAGCAAAAGACTCCTCATTTACCTCATAGGATAAAGTAGCAAGATTATCATCCAACACATTTCCAGATAGCGTAAAATTGTGCAATATGCTGGCAGGACGGTCTATATTGATCACAGGATGCAGATCCAAAGCATCGCCATAACACGCATAGATTGCCATATGGTGAAGACCACTACTGATAGACTGTCCGGGAGATATTTCAGAAGAGCCATCAATTATCCTTATGGTAATGCCTTCTATGGCATTTGGGTCCCAGTTGAGTTCCGTTGTCTGGCCATCTGGAACCCTTACTTTAAAGTCCCAACTTGCACCGTTGTCACTCTGTTTTATATTTTTTGAAAAACACCCATCCAGTACCAAAAATGTTTTATCGAACGGGTAAGGCGGGAGACTCCCGCAATCTACAGGGTCTAGCCCTTCGGA
>JAKSBV010000285.1 GCA_022360955.1 Bacillota bacterium | reverse complement strand
TCAGAACCATATCGACGGCGAAAAAAGGTAGAGAACATGATGCCGGGTTTGCCACCCGGCTGCCGATGATCGTCGGTTTGAAACTTACCAATAAATGCAATTTGCGATGCAAGCATTGCTATGAGTGGAATGAAGACGGATACCACAGGGATATGGCTCTTGACGGACAAAATGCCGAATTGGATTTTGATATTGTTAAAAAGGTTATGAAAGAAACAAAAGAAGTCAAATCAGGTCTCTATCTCTGGGGTGGAGAACCGCTGGTCTACAGCTATTTCGACCAATTGGCGCAGCTGTTGGAGCATGACAATAGAATTACAGCTATTTGTACAAATGGGGTATGGATAGAACAAAAAATGGAATTGCTCCTAAAGATAGGCCCGTTGCTTGAGTTACTGATTGCCTTAGACGGATTCGAAACGGAAAATGATGCAATGAGAGGAAAAGGTACCTATGGGAAAGTGATAAAAGCCATTGAGGCTTTGGCGGCATTGCGGAAAAAGGCACATTTCAAAGGCAAAATATCATTACATATGGTTATCAATGAAAACATGATCGGTAAAATATATGATTTCATTGGTTTTTTTGAACAAAAGGGAGTGGACACGATTTTTTTGTGTTTTCCTTGGTACATATCACCTCAATCTTCTCGGGATATGAGCAGGTATTTTGAACAAAATTTTGGGTTTTTGGAGCAAAATCAAGCCGATAACAAATATAGCTGGGATGCTTTTAAATACGCATTGGATAGGGCCCACGCAGGTGCAATCATAGAAGAACTGGAAAGAATTCGGCAGAAGACGTGGAAAACCAGGGTGAGATATCAACCTGCACTTAAAGCCCACGAGATACAGAATTTTCTTAAGGGTGAGCACATACCTGCACAGGGGAGAGAAAAATGTTTGTCAATTTCTACGCGCATGGATATACTTCCCGATGGTTCGGTATCGTCATGCAAGCACTTTCCCGAATTTTCCATAGGCAGTCTTAAAGATACGAGTGTTTACGAATTATGGAATTGCGATAAGTTTAGGAGGATTAGGGAAGTGATTGATAAAGCATTGATGCCGGTATGCTCGAAGTGTAATAACCTGTATCTGCATGGGAGTTAGGCTGTATCTGCAGATTTTTATGATATTTTATGGGGGGCTTGCTGATGGAGATTATAAGGGTTGAAGGTCTGTCAAAAAGTTTTAAGTATTATACAAAGGAAGAAGGGATTAAGAATTCCATAAAGAATTTGTTCCATCGCAAAAGTCTTATTAAAGATGCGGTAGCGGATATTTCATTTTCTGTTCAACAAGGAGAGATTGTAGGGTTTCTGGGTCCGAATGGTGCGGGGAAGACCACCACATTAAAAATGCTGTCAGGGATTTTGTATCCTACGGGCGGATATGCAACGGTATTAGGATATGTGCCTTGGCAGAGGAAAAAGGATTTTAAAAGGCAGTTTTCCATTGTAATGGGACAAAAGAACCAGCTTTGGTGGGATCTGCCGGCCAATGAATCCTTCTATCTTAACAAATGTATTTATGAATTGGAGGATCAAGACTACAAAAAAACAGTAGAAGAACTTTCAACCTTGCTTGATGTAAAAGGGCTGATGAACGTACAAGTAAGAAGGCTTTCCCTTGGTGAGAGAATGAAGATGGAGTTAATTGCGGCGCTGATTCATCGGCCTAAGGTGTTGTTTTTGGATGAGCCTACCATTGGGCTTGATATAATATCCCAAAGAAATATCAGGGCTTTCTTAAAAAGCTATAATCAACAGTATAAAACGACGATTATTCTCACCAGTCATTATATGAAGGATATTGAGGAAATGTGCGGTCGTTCTATTATCATCAATCACGGAAAAATCGTTTATGATGGAGAGATCAATAAAATCAATGAGACAATCAACAAGTTGAAAACGATCAAGATTCATTTTGCAGAGCCTGTTTGTGAGGATGCGGTAAAAAAAATTGGGAATATCAAAGAATATAATGGCCTTTCCGCAACGGTTGAAGTTGATAAAAATGATTTGAAGATGGCTTCTCAAAAGATACTAAATGACTTTGACGTTTTAGATTTTAACGTTGAAGATATTCCTATTGAAGATAGCATAGCGCTGCTGTATAAAAAGGGCGGTGAAGCATCATGAAGGGAATGCAGAAGTATTATGAAGCGTTTTCCCTAGGGCTTCAAAGCTCCATGGAATACAGATTTGATTTTTTGCTTGGACTTATCAGCGTGATTTTTCCGTTGACAATACAAATTTTTTTATGGACGGGTATTTTTAGTAGCTCTCAAAGTGGTATCGTATATGGCTATACCTATCATCAAATGCTGTCATACTCGGTTTTCGCCGCGTTGATTTCAAAGCTTGTTTCAGGGGGTGTTGAGTGGGAGGTAGTGGCGGATATCAAAAATGGCGGATTAAGTAAATATATGGTGAAACCCATAGGATATTTGCCATATAGGATTTCATGCTTTCTGGGACAAAAATCCATTAATGCGCTATTGATATTCACGATCATCTGCATTTTATTGCTCGTATTAAATATATACTTTGGATTCGGCATAGGATTTGATCATTTATTCATTTTTGTGATTTCGATTATTTTATCCCTTGTTATCAACTTTTTAATATATTTTTCTTTGGCTGCAATAGCCTTTTGGATTCATGAAGCATGGGGTGTTTTTGTGTTTATGGGGGTGGTTGTAAATATTGTTAGCGGCGGTGTTTTTCCCCTGGATATATTTGGGGATACGCTTAATAATATCTTTAGACTGCTGCCGTTTCAATACACTATTTTCTTTTCTACGAATGTTCTCAATGGGAGACTCACAGGGCAAGAAATGATACATGGGTTGTTTATCCAGACAATTTGGATCGGGATTATGTTTGGCGTCACAAATATTATTTGGAAGTTGGGAATGAAAAAGTATATAGCGGTAGGGGGATAAACGGATGAAGCGAAGCCTTAGAGAGTTAGGGAAATATCTATACTTATATGTCATTTTTATAAAGAATTGTTTGATTGCACAAATGGAATACAGAACAAACTTTTTGATTTCGGTTTTTATTGAGTGTGCGTTTCTATTTTCCAAAATATTGTACATCATTGTTGTATTTAAAGCAGGTGTTGCGATCAATGGTTTAACGCCCCATGCGATATTGATGTTTATCGGTTCGTATACCATGATTACAGGCATAATGGATGCCATCTATTTTCCGAACGTTTCAAGAATACCACAATATATAAGAACCGGGGATTTGGATCTGTATATTACAAAACCTGTATCCCTTCAGTTTTTAGTCTCATTCAGATATTTTGATTTCGGGCTTGCGGTGCCGAACGTGATAGCGGGCCTTATCATGGTTGTTGTCGCATGGAGCAGATTGGACGTTGCCGCAAATCTTCTAAACATAGCAGGGTATATCTTCTATACGAGCATTGGCATTGTGCTCACCTATCCGTTGCTTTTTATCCCGTCCTTGCTCTCCTTCTGGACGGTAAAGACCAAGTCTATTTATGAAATCATATGGTCGATATGGGATTTCAACAATATGCCGATGGGGATATACGGCAAATGGATCCAGCGGTTTGGAACTTTCATATTCCCCATATTTTTGGTTACGAATTTCGCACCGATGTTTGTGATGGATTTGTTAAACCCTATATATTTAATATGGGCGATCGCCGCACCGGTACTCTTTATTTTTATACTGAGGGTGATTTGGAAAGTTGCGATCAGAAGTTATACGAGCGCAAGCAGCTAATGTTAAAGATATAGATACCGCACACTAGCATTAGAAATATAATCGTAACCCTCATCTCTCAGCCCTCAACTATTTGAAGGCTTAAAATACCAGTTGCTGGAGTAAGATTATATTTCCAACGTTACTGTTTATTATCTATATAAATGCCTTAAAATTAGGCCGGGATGATATGGATTAGGAGGGAGTTATGAAAAAGAAATCGACAGTAGCCGTGGTTAGAGTTGAGAGTGATAATATTACGGCCGGCTTTGCCCGACTGATGGATTTAATAGGGGGAATGGATGCCTTGGTTGTTCCCTTCCACGAAGTGATGATAAAACCTAATTGGGCGACCGATCGGGATTATACTACGGGAGCAGTGACCCATCCTAGCGTAATTATAGAGTGCATCAAGCATGTTCAGAAATCCGGGGCAGCCAAAATATATGTCGGCGACAGCTCATTTGTCGGAAAGAGTACGGAGGGTGCTATTGAAAAAAGCGGCTTAAGGATGATAAAATCCAAAAGGGTTAAAACCATTGACTTTAAGAAATCCGAGTACGTCCATGTAGGTATACCGAATGCACTCAGATACCGTAGATTAGGTCTGCCGAAAGAAATCATGCAATCGCAGATTATCATCAATATCCCTGTCATGAAAACCCATGATTGTTTACCCGTTACGTTAGGGTTAAAAAATATGAAAGGTGTATTAAGTGATAAGGATAAGAGACGGTTTCACAGCTGGGGGCTTGAAGAAGGCATCATAGATGTAAACAGAATAGTACTTCCGGACCTTACAATCATTGATGGGTTAATTGGCATGGAAGGAGATGGGCCCCTTTACGGAACGCCTGCAAACGCCAAGCTGCTTATTGCCTCCTTTGATCCTCTGGCTGCTGAAGTGGCAGCGATAAACGCAATGGGATTCGATCATGAAGCGATGGCATATATTCAAATGGCGTATGAAGCCGGTTTTGGAGAAAAACATATTTCAAAAATTGATATGGTGGGGGATGATTTAGACAGTGTAAAACGTATGTTCAAATCTAGTTATTATAATGGAAAAACTTTTCACGACGGAAAGATTAGGGTTTATGATACCCGTGCCTGTAGTGCGTGCAGGTCTGTACTCAATGGATACGTAAGGGAAGCGGCAGGCGCCCTGAAAGAAAAAGATATCGGCCTTACCTTTCTGGCCGGTGACTTAAGCGGTAACGGAAACCAAATGGACGGAGCAACGATAGGTATAGGGAAATGTTTATATGAACACAGGCAGGAGTGTACGTGTTATGTTCCCGGCTGTCCTCCCAAAAAAAGGAATATAAAGGCTGCTGTTGAACAGCTTATAGATGACAAGTAGGGGGACTTGACGGTGATCATTTGTTAGACAAATACTGTTTTGCATATCAATGGCAGTGGCCGATTCGGCAATTGCTATTTTTTTATGTCCCTTTAATGCTTTTTTTCTGGTTGATCAATATGCACCAAATTTTAATATGCTTAATTCAGCGATCTATTTTGAGATTAATATAGGATAATTTGCAACCAAGAGTGCATATTTGCAACTTAAAAATGCATTTAAATCAAACAACGAGGATGCTGTGTCTTTTCTTCACACTATAAATGCTGTTTTAAAGGGCGATATCTAATATCATAAATTAAAAAAAATAGAATTTATGAAAATATATAGCATAAAAACTGCTCATTTCAAACTAAATCTTCAAACAAAGCATAGCACAAATTTGAAAAAAAATTTAAGAATGCTTTTTATATGCCTAGTAATCCTCTAACAGTTCAAAATCGAAGCATTTACACTGTCTGAAATGCAAGGTATAATTTTACATAAGAAGAGTTGTTCATTTTACCCAAAAACAACAATGGCACACAGGGTGAAATTATTTATTTTATCTAAATAAGGAGGAGCGTATGAAAGAATCAATAGCACCAATCGGCACGAAAGAATCAGTACAATCGATCAGAATGAAAAAACTGAAGAAGTTTTTTCAGCGAAGGATCGTACCAAGTATTCCCCTTTATATTTTAATGCTGCCGGCAATTATTTACACATACCTGTTAGAGTATGTTCCCATGTATGGTGTACAAATTGCATTCAGGAATTTTAATATTGCAAAGGGGATTACCGGAAGTGACTGGGTAGGACTTTCCCATTTTATACGGTTTTTTGAATCGCCGCAATTTTTTAAGCTTATCCGAAATACGTTGACGCTTACATTAGGATCATTGCTGATGTTTCCCATACCGATCCTGCTGGCTTTATTTTTAAATTATTGTGTTTTGAAAAAATTCCGTAAAGTAGTACAAATGGCAACCTATGCCCCGCATTTTATATCCGTTGTGGTTATTGTAGGGATGATTAACGTATTTTTTTCACCCCTTTCCGGTATTGTCAATAAATTCATTGAAATGCTGGGAGGCAGCAGAGTAAATTTCCTTATTGAACCTGCTTATTTTAAGTATTTGTTTATCGGTTCCGGTGTATGGGCTTCCGCAGGCTGGAGTTCAATATTGTATATCGGAGCGCTCACATCGGTTGACCCGGAGCAGCACGAAGCGGCAATCATAGACGGAGCCACAAAGCTGAGACGTATATGGCATATAGACCTGCCCGGGATAGCGCCTACGATCATCATCCTGTTTATTTTAAGAATGGGTTCGTTGATGAGCTTAGGATTCCAAAAAGTTTTTCTGATGCAGAATGATGCCATTCTTCCCGTATCGGAGGTTATCTCCACCTATGTGTACAAAGTTGGTTTGATACAGGGTAATTTTAGCTACTCAACCGCAATCGGCCTGTTTAATACCCTCATCAATGTATTACTGCTGGTTATTGCAAATGCGGTCGCTAAAAAGGTATCTTCGATAGGACTTTGGTAGAGGGGGGAAATAGAGATGAAGGTTTTTAGCAAGATAAGGATTTTTGATAAAAGGACCAGTTTGGAAGATAAGATTTTTGACGTGGTTGTATTAATCGTACTGGCAATTGTATTTATCCTTGTTGCATACCCGTTGTATTTTGTTTTGATTGCTTCTTTAAGTGAAGGGTCTTATATCAACAGGGGAGAAGTTATACTTTTTCCCAAAGGCTTTACCTTTGAATCTTATTCATTGGTGCTGAGAGATCCCAGGATCCTTACGGGATATGCAAACACATTTATTTATACGATTTTCGGAACCCTGTTAAGTGTTTTTGTGACGGTATTGGCAGCGTTTCCCCTTTCCAGAAAGGATATGTTCGGGCATAAGTTTTTCACTTGGTTTTTTCTATTTACGATGTATTTTAACGGCGGCCTGATCCCCACTTATTTACAGGCGAAGAACCTTGGACTGGTGAATCAGAGGGCAGCGGTTATTGTTATCGGCTGCTTAAGCATCTGGAATTTGATCGTATGCAGGACGTTTTTTGTAACCAATGTACCCGATGAGTTGTGGGAAGCCGCTTCCATAGACGGATGCAGCATGTATAAATTTTTCGCTGTCATCGTAGTCCCCATATCTAAAACGATTGTGGCCATTATGGTATTATATTATGCGGTAGGTCAATGGAACGGATTCTGGAAAGCGATGATTTATTTGAATAGATCCGCGCTGTATCCACTGCAATTGGTGCTGAGGGATATACTTCTGGGCAATCAGAGTCTGATGCTTGAAGGAGATCCGGAAGCCATTGCTAAGGCCATTGAGCAGGGGGAGGTCATGAAATATGCCATTATTGTGGTATCTTCCCTGCCGGTACTCATGTTTTACCCCCACATACAAAAATACTTTGTAAAGGGTGTGAAGGTAGGTTCATTAAAGGGGTAAAAGATATCCGGCCAATGTGGAGCAAAGGCAGCGACAAATCATGTACAACGAATACAGGTTAGAGCTGCCAAATAATAGAAAATGGAGGATTTTTAAAATGGGCAAAGCATGGAGAAAAGCATGGAAAAAAGGAGCAGTGCTGGTGTTAGCAGTGATGATGCTGCTTTCGGCAGGTGCCTGCGGAACGCAAGGGCCTGATACTGCGCCTGTCGGTGATGAGGGAGAAAGTGCCGATAAAAGTACGGCAGACAGCAATTTTAATCCTACAGGATTACCCATTGTCAATGAGCCGGTTACCCTCCGGTTGATGGTGAGGCGCCCGAGATTGGCGAAGCAAAGTTTTGAAGAAAGAGAGATTTATAAAAAGCGCAGCAAAGACACTAACGTGAACATCCAATGGGAAGAGATCGCATCCTCCGGATTTCAGGAAAAGGTGAATTTGGCAATTAATTCCGGTGATCTGCCGGACGGCATTTATGCAGGCGGCATACAACAGCACAAATTTGGTGAAGTGATTGAAGCGGGTTTAATAACCCCTCTTGACGACTATATCCAATATGCCCCCAATCTCAAAAAGCTGATGGAATTGTATCCGGTTGTAAAAAAGGCCAGTACTTTTGAAGGGGACGGCAAGATATACCGATACAGCGGTTATAACCTGAAGCCGTTTGCGGCGGTTGCGGAACCGTTTTTTATCAATAGCGATTGGCTGGAGAATTTGGGGCTTGAAATGCCCGAAACCACAGAAGAACTTTATACGGTTTTAAAGGCTTTTAAAGAAAAGGATGCAAATGGGAACGGGGATCCCAATGACGAAATCCCTATATCCTTCCATCTGGTGGGGAGAAACGTCACTTACAGATGGATGTTGGCATCCTGGGATCTGTTAGCTATGAAAACACAGGCCGATACAACGATCAGAAACGGTGTTTTAGACTTTAATCCCGTCAATGAAAGGTATAGATCTGCGTTGGAATATTTTCACAGACTATATCGTGAGGGCCTGATGGACCCCGAATCCATTACACAGGATTTGCCCACAATCAATGCTAAAATTTATGGAGACACCCAAAAGATCGGCGTGTTTTCGGCATGGGCTTTGAAAAAGGGAAAACATTGGGACTCTTATGAATTGCTCTTACCGGTGGAGGGACCTTTTGGCGATCGAAAAATGGTACACAATCATGATACACAAATCACGAACGGCCTTATTATTTTCAAAGATTGCAAACATCCTGCAGCCTTAGTCAGATGGGTAGACCATCTAAATGATGGTGTAAATGCAATAGAGAACTGGGGCGGTCCGGAAGGATTGGCTTGGGTAAGAGATGAGGCCAATAAAACCTGGGACATCGATTACGAGGGATTGGAAAAAAAAGGAAGGTCCTTTCAGGAAGTCAGACACAGTACAGCGACCCAAAATGGTCCTGACATGTCCAAGATTACGGAAATTACCGGTTATGAGTATGTGGGATTCGAAAAAGACCCCAAAATGGAGTGGAGTAATCGGCATAAACCGTTTTTCATGGAAGAACGCTGGCCGGTAGGTGATAAGATCAGGCTGGTCACCGATAGAGATCGGGAAATCGCATTGCTGTGGACCGATTTGCAGAATCATATAAGATCTTTTGAGGCCGAAGCGGTTATCAATGGCATGGATGATGACAAATGGAATGCACACATTACCCAGTGTGAAAAGCTTAAATACAAAGAAATTGTAGCGTATTGGCAGGAACGGTATAACGAAATGACAGAGGAGGATTAAGAAGTTAAATATCTGCTTATAGATAATAAACACTAGACTAGAAATATGCTTGTGCTGGAGTACGATTATATT
>JAKSBV010000267.1 GCA_022360955.1 Bacillota bacterium | reverse complement strand
TAGCGAGTTTTGCTGCGGCCCGGCGCAAGCTTACAGGCTCTTTGCCTTGGAATATCAGTTGTTGGAATAATTTTCTTCACCTAGAATTTATACACCCCCTTAAAAAAATAGGCAGGCAAAACGTGATATGCTCCCCTTGTCTTTGATTGATTTATTTCGATTTTCCAAACCAAAGTCCTTGACAATTACTAATAGTAATGTTACTATTAGTAATTGTCAAGGAAAGGGGTATTTAATCAATGGACAAAATGATATTAGGCTTACTACTGCTAAAAGAATTAACAATTTATGAAATAAAAAACGCTATTCAAACCTATTTAAGTGATATGAGCAGCAGCAGTATGGGTGCGATTCAGGCGGCTATAAAAAAATTACTTGCAAATGACATGATAGGGTATAACGAATGCGTTAGCAATGGTGTGAATAAAAAAATATACCATATTACAGAAAAAGGAAAGGGATGTTTTCTCGAGTGGTTATCTACGCCAATGAGTATTAAAAAAGCTAAAAATATAGAACTTAGCAAAATGTATTTCATGGGTTTAGTGATGGACGAAAAAAGAACAGATTTAATCCAAGCATATATTGACGAACAGAAAATTAAATTAAAAGGTTTACATGAAATTCGGAATACTTCATCAAACATAGACAAGCAAGTAGATGCCTTTATGGAAAGCAACAGGGATAAACCTAAACATTTAGAACGGCTTAGGAGCTGTACAGGAAAACAAACAAATGAAGAATGTATTAGGGATATAGCTGCTTTCAGCTTAGCTACATTAGATTACGGTATTCAGTCAACCGAGTTTGAAATTACGTGGTATGAAAATTTAAAAGAAAAGTTGGAGAAAGGAAAATAGTATGAATAAAATCGAAATGACTTTTGACAAGCTTACAAAAAACAAAAACATACATGAATGCGTTGCATATATAGAAAGTTCAAAAGGTGATGTTCTTTTGGATAAAGGTTATGGAAATAAAAATTCAGACTCTGCAATTGTATTGGCAAGTGTAACAAAACTATATACCACAGCATGTATTTTGGCATTGTATGACACAAAAAGACTATCCTTGGATGATAAAATCGCCAAGTATTTAGATGAAGATACTTTAAGGGGTTTACATGTATATAAAGGAAAAGAATACTCTTTTGAACTTACAATATCAGATTTGCTGTTTCAGGTAAGCGGATTACCGGATTACTTTTTAGAAAGCAAAACTAATATGTATAAAAGGGTAATCAATGAAGATTTCACACATCATTTTGATGATTATATCACCTGGACAAAGCAATTAAAGCCACACTTTAAACCAAGAAAAAAATCAAAGGCATATTATGCTGATATTAACTTTGATTTGCTTGGTAAAATAGTAGAAAATATATGTGATACTGATTTAGAAAAAGTGTACAACAAATATATCTATACCCCTTTAAACCTTACCAATACTTATTTGGCATATGCTAAAGATAGGCCCATACCGTCAATCATCTATAAAGACGAAAGATTGAAAAGGGATAAACTAATAGCGTGTTTCGGTGCAAGCGGAGGCGTTATTTCAACCTCTAAAGAACTGCTGCGTTTTATAAAAGGTTTTTTTGGCGGAGAGCTATTCTGCAAGTCAATATTTAATCAGATATCTGCCCATAATAAATTACAGCTTTCATTCGGTCCAATTCGCTATGCAGGAGGCTATATGCAAATTAAAGCAGGTATACCTTTCGGACGTAAAATAGAGCTTTTGGGTCATTCAGGTTCAACAGGTTCATTTGCTTATTATCTTCCGGAGAAAAACGCATATATTGCAGGTGATGTGAACCAATTTGTCAGCCCTGCTTTAGGTGTAAGATTCGCTATGAGGCTGGCTTTCAGCATATAAAGGACAAGGGGGGCCGTAAAGCTGTAAATCAGATAGGCGAAGAAAATAGCCGGACCGGCCCCTTCAAACTGTCCATACTTCCGATATTCAAAGTACACCATTTAAACGTTATTCAATATTTAATGTGGATTTATTATCTGTATTCAATACTCTTACAGCCTCTACCCTAGTCTCATTGTTGTAGTATATGATAATTCTTGTACCGTTTTCAATAGTATATGTATCGCCGTAAAAACCTGATAATATGCCTGTTGGTTCGCCCAATATTTGATGAACATCATCTTGACTCATACCTTTTACAATATTTGAAAAAGTCATTGCCTTCTCTTCTTTTGCTTGCATATCTTTAATATAATAGGCAGTTAACAGAAAAATAATTACCCCGCATAATATAAGAAAATACTTTTTTTTCATTTTATCTCCTCAATTCTATTTCGTTAAATCTCCATCATATGTTTTATTATACATAATTATGAATTTTTGAGCAAGTCCTGTAATATTTATCTTTTGACCTAAAATGATAAAAGACTGACCCCTTTCATATTTCCGATTGAAGTTGACACTGGCCCGTAATAATGATAACATGAATGTGTAAGCGGTTACACATCTTGTCCCAGGAGGTTTATATGGCAATAACAATATCAGATATCGCAAGGGAAGCAGGCGTCTCGACAGCAACGGTCTCTCGCATGATGAACCAATCCGGCTATGTCAGTGACAAGGCGAGAGAAAAGATTGAAACTGCCATCAAAAAACTAAACTACATGCCCAATGCAGCAGCTATATCCTTGTCAAAACGTGTATCAAAAGTCATCGGTGTCATGGTACCCGAGATTTCCAATCCGTTCTTTGGAGAGGTCATAGAGGGCATTAGCCAAATCGCCGACTCAAAAGGCTACGCGGTTATGCTTTTTGATACGGCAGAAGCCCAGGACAGGGAAATAAAGGCATTGACAACACTTAAACAGCAGAACCTTTGCGGGCTTATTCTTACGCCTGTGTTCGACGACATGAATCACAATCCGGATTTTTATGGAGCACTGATACAGTTGAAGATACCTGTTGTGCTCGTTGACAGAGAGGTAGAAGGACTGGATGTGTCCGGCGTCTTCTGTGACAATGTGGAAGGCGCATTTGACTTGACCGCGTCGCTGATATCCGAAGGACATACGCGAATCGCTGTTATGGCAGGTGATCAGAATCTAAGACTTGGGCGAGACAGACTTGAAGGATATATGAAAGCGATGCGGTATTTCAATCAACCTCTAGACCCTTTGCTGATATACTACGGGGATTTTAATAGAACGAATGCTCGAGAAAAGACGATCGAAATGGTCAAGGGCGATAGGCTGCCCACTGCAATTCTTTCTTGCAACAATATCATGACAGAAGGCATAATCCATGCTTTGTCAGAAAGAGGTATGCTGGAGCAGGTCACCATAGCAAGCTACGATAAATTGCCATGGACGAATTATATAGGATTAAGGGTCAAGCACTTAGAAAGAAGTGCCCTGGATATGGGCATCAAAGCAACACAGCTCATTCTTTCTCAGTGTTCAGACAGCGATAGACAATGTATAAACAAAAGGCTGATTGTTGAGCAAAAGGTGATTTAGACGGAAGATTGCATGGCCAACATAGCTTTATTTTGCTGCAATCGGTTGTAATAAGGAGGTCAACATGACATTTAAAAGCGTTAAGAAAATGGATATTAACTTTTCGGTAATTGGTTACGGCTGCTGGGGAGCATCAGGAGAATCCAACTGGCACGGCCACACAGACAAAGACCAAATCAGGGCGATTCAGACGGCGATAGACGGTGGGATCAACTTCTTTGACGCAGCACCGGTATATGGACTGGGTTACGCTGAGACAATCCTGGGCAAAGCGATTAAAGGCAGAAGAAACAACATCTATATCGGAACAAAATGCGGTCTGCCTTGGGATGAAAAAAACAACGTCAGAAATGATGTTAGAAAAGACGTAATCCTGAAAGAGATTGATGAAAGTCTTTTAAGACTTGATGTTGATTATGTAGATATTTATCAGGTGCATTGGCCGACAGCAAATGGCGTTGCTATTGAAGAAACAATGTCAGCTCTAGCTGAAATCATCAAGTCAGGCAAGGCGAGATATGTTGGTTTAACAAATTTCTCCATTGCCGATGCGAAGAAATCTCAAGAATACATAGACATTGCCTCCATGCAGGGATTGTACAATATGATCGAGAGAAATGCCGAATCGTACCACAATATTCCTCTTCAATACAAAGTAGAAGCTGAGGTATTGCCCTTTACTAGAACAGAAGGAATGGCATTTTTCCCGTACAGTCCGTTGTTCCAAGGTCTGCTTAGCGGTAAATTCACAGCTGATCAGGCATTCATGAAAGGTGACGTGCGGAAATCCAATCCAAAGCTTGTAGGGGCTGGGTATGCCAAGCATTTTGAGCTTGTAAAAAGGCTCAATAGCTTTGCTGACAAGCTGGGTAAGCCATTGAATGAAGTGGCGCTTAACTGGTTGGTTGAGCAGGAAGAAGTCACATCGATTATTGCAGGGGTGAAAAATGAAGAACAAGTTAAAAGCAATCTAAAAGCACTTGAGTGGAAGCTGGATGCGGATGCAATTGCTCAAATAAACAATATTGTTGACACTTCAGAACTTTAAGACTGTGAGGCGATAACATGGCTAAGAATACAAATATAAACCTGAGAAACAAGATGATTTACTCCGTATACGTGAGAAATCATGGCGCAAGCGGCACATTTCAGGATGTCATTGATGATTTGGACCGAATTAAAGGTCTTGGAACCGATATTATCTGGCTTATGCCGATCCATCCTATAGGTCAGCTGAACAAGAAAGGTGAACTTGGCTGTCCTTATTCCATCAGCGACTTTACAAAAGTAAATCCGGAGTACGGTACTGAGGAAGATTTCAAGATACTGATTGAAAAAGCACATGACAAAAACATGCAGATTATGATTGATGTTGTATACAATCACACATCTCATGATTCAGTATACCGGTCAAGTAACCCAGAATACTTTTTTAGAAGACCGGATGGAAACTTTGGAAACAAAATAGCGGACTGGTCGGATATTATTGATTTAGACTATGATAATAAAGATTTATGGAAGCTTCAAATCGATGCACTTATCAAATGGGTAAAACTCGGTGTGGATGGCTTCCGATGTGATGTGGCCCCTCTTGTACCTATGGCGTTCTGGCTTGAAGCGAGATCAGAAATCGAGAAGATTAACCCGGATATTATTTGGCTGGCGGAAACAGTTCATCCTCACTTTTTGGAATACGGGCGGAATCACGGTATCAAAATGGCCTCTGACTGTGAAACATACCAGGCCTTTGATATTTGTTATGACTACGATACCCACCCGGAGTTTCTCGGTTTTCTGAGGGGGGAAAATACCTTGGAGACTTATCTGGAGAGAAAACGCGCGCAGGAGAACATATACCCGGATAATTACGTCAAAGCACGCTTCCTTGAGAACCATGACAATCCACGGGCAAAGAAGATGATCCCTAACGACGTTATGCTGGACAACTGGACCGCCTTCTCCTTCTTTGAAAAAGGTGCGATTCTTATCTATGCCGGTCAGGAGGCAAAAGACATTCATTGTCCATCATTGTTTGAGATTGACAAGGTCAACTGGAGCGGCCTGGACGATCAGTATGCAGCGCTTATAAAAACACTTTCAAGACTAAAGAAAGATAGTATTTTCGCTCACGGTCGCTATAAAATTCACAATTGTCGGAAGATGGATGTCATTTTGGCTACATATGTCCATGAAGATGAAGTCCTCTATGGCATCTTCAACATAGGGCAGAAGGCCGGAGAAATAGATTTGCATGTTTCTGACCGCAGTTACTTGGATCTAAGTCCGCTTAAGGATGGATGCTATAAAGACGAAATCAGCGGCAGCCATTTAAGCATCCGTTCAGGAAAATTAGAGCTGTCGGACCAGCCGGTCATTTTCAGAAAGAGTTCTCTGGTTTAAATCAGGTAGGGTCAGGCTTTTAAAAAATTATAAAAGCCTGACCCTTCAATTCCAATATGCGCCTTTTTTAAGGTTTCTTTGAAAGCTACTTTAACACTTACACCGTCACAAGTAAAATCAGTATATTCTTCAATATATTTTTTCAGATTACTATCTAAAAATTAAACAGTATTTTTCGTATATAAAGTTATAAGGTTTTTAACGATTTTCATATCCAAGGGAGATAACGCAATTAATAAATTTTTCTTATAATCGATTGACTTTCCGTTAAAAAACTTCTTTTTCAATAATAAAAACATTTTCGATAAAGAGGCGATTTTATGGAAGCAGAAGTATTGAAATTAGCGACTAATCAAGGGATATGGGCTGTACTAACTATTTCCTTAATTTTTTATATCCTAAAGACACAAGAAAAAAGAGATGCAAAACAGGAAGAAAGAGAAAAAAATTATCAGGAAATTATAGCAAAGTTAACTGAAAAATTTAATATTATTGAGGATGTAAAAAAAAGTGTAAAAGAAATTAAAGACCATATTTGTAAGGAGTAGTTTTTCGCAGTAAAGTAATACTTAATGGAGGAATAGCATGAAATCTATCCAGGCTTTGAGTCAACAAGAAATACAGATTATAGTACATGAATTTATACTGACTGTTGATTTAACTTTTAAGGATTGTATCAGCATCGAATTACTAAGATTTATGAAACAAAAGGGTATTAAAATAGATAATGCCGATTTATTCAATGAAATATATGATATGATTGAAGAAAAATATTTGTCAAAATAAATCTTTGAAAAAAGAAAGCAAGATAAAATTCTTGCAAAAGCAAAGAAAATAGACAGTGCCTCCCAAAGGTAGATTACAAGGGTTTATGGAATCTCCCAAAACATAGTTTTGAAGGTAAAATGATTAACTCATCCTCATTGGATAACCCTGCTATATCTAGGCTATGATAGGATTTAGCCACGAATCCTGATTCTTTTTTATTCTTATAAGGATTGCGTATATGGATTCTGCATAATAAATGATCGATGGTAACATCAAGAAAATCTGCTAATTTTTTTGGCATAAACGTATCGTGCATACGTTTATCCCATTCATATTGAGACAATGCTTGGCTCATAACTTAAGTTCTTTTGAAAGCTCTATTTGAGACATATTTCTTTCTTCTCTCAACTTTTTTTAAATCATATGTACGAATTCCCTAGTTCCTGCATATTATGTAAAGTAAGATTGTAAAGATACAGAGAAAGGGAAGGATGATAGAATGAGCGAAGCATTTAGTGCCAGTGGTTTTGCGTTTAAAATTAGGACTCAATTCAGCTTTAGTGTTGATGATCCTACGCTGAGCTGCATTTTAAACAGCATTGCGAATCAAGACATAAGTATTACGGGTTATTTTCAAACAAAGCCTTTTGAAATTGATAGTAGCCGTAACGATAATGAAAAATTCAATTTTGTCCGGCTTGTTGTGGGCAGTCCCGATGCCGAAACCAGTAGGGACTTGATGGGCGTAAGAGATGTGCTTAATTCGCTTGGTGTTAAGTTCCAAGAAAAATCTGTCATTCAAGTAGTTCAAATTGCACCCGGTATTCCGGGGATTATTAATGGCCTGTTTGGCGCGCTATGGTGTAGGGTAACAGTGAATGCACTATATTTGGGAGAAGAAACCAGACTATTTATTGATGTATCCGATATTTGTAAAGCCTTATTGATTTTAGGCAAAGTGCCTCTTGAACAATGCCCGAGACAATGTTCACCCTGTTGTGAATGAAATTAGAACAAGAGAAAACCTAGAACGTAAGACATTTTGTTTGGAAACACTCCATCGTCATAAAAAATATACTGATGGAGTGTTTTTTTATGTCAAGAGCATGAAAAAGAAAAATATCCCGCGTTTACTAAAAATATTGTCATACTGATAACAAAAAATTTCGATAAAGATAGACTTATAAGATGCAATAAAATCTCAATGATGATCACTATCGATGATAGATTGCTTTCTATGTTTTCATTATTTGCTTCACATCTATATCATTCATTGCCCTTTTAAACTGAAAAATCAGTAATAAGTTCGTAATCGTCAAATAACAGCTTGTCAACGTGTCTGCCGTTTGACGATTACATTTATGGTGAAGTTAAAAGACAGATTACAGGGATTTTAAGGGCGAATAATCAA
The DNA here is from genome assembly GCA_022360955.1 of Bacillota bacterium. Taxonomy (GTDB): domain Bacteria; phylum Bacillota; class Clostridia; order SK-Y3; family SK-Y3; genus JAKSBV01. Next base: position 1,835 of record JAKSBV010000267.1, on the reverse strand, counting down.
AACGTCCCCTGATCTATCTGATAATAAAAATGTTTCTTCCTTCTATTACTATTAGGACTGTTAACTCGTTATTTTTCAACCTATAATCTTACCTAACGGGTATATATACTTTCATTGACATCTTCTCAGGATATACTGAATTACATACATCCGTCACCTCAAAATCAGGACCCTCTCTCCGTTCATAATTGGAATTCGGCAACCATGTTCCATAGATATATCTCCAGGTATTCTGAGCTATTTTTACCGGGCCATCTATTTTGAATACAGCATACTTTCCTCCAGGTATTTCTAAATTAATAAATTTGTTCGGCAATCCTGCAATAGGCAGTCTTACAACCTCACCGATAACAAACGAGAACCGTCCATCATCCTGAAAATTACAGCTTATTCCATATGGAAACGCAGGCGCTATCCGCTCAGGAATTCTCATGTAGTATTCATTCCTGCCAAAATCATCATAAAAACCTGGAATCTCATTAAAGTGCTTCTCATCATTCAGACTTGTTCTATATTCACAACCAACTATATAAGTTTTATTTACGTGAGTAATCTCAGGCTTATCCATATTCAAATCTCCCTGAATTTTTCTGCCATAATCCATAAAGTTGATTTTTTCTAGATGGTTTATGTGATGCTCCTGCATCTTTCGGTACTTAGTCGGTGTCAAGCCAAAACAACTCTCAAACGCACGTGTAAATGCTTCATGGGAACCATACTGAAAAGCGACCGCTATTTCCAATATAGTTTTATCTGTTTCCCTTAGCATAATTGCAGCTTCTGACAGTCTTCTCCTTCTTATATATCCCTGTACGGAAAATCCGGAAATAGCTTGAAAGAGCCTTTGAAAATGGAATGCGGAAAAACAAGCTTTTGAGGCAATTTCAGTGATACCAATATTCTCATTAAGATTTAGTTCTATAAATTCAATCGCATTTTGTATTTTGTAATAATAATCCATTTCTTTTCATTCCTCCAAAAAAATTTTTCTTAATCTATTGTACAATATTGGAGAAATGATTTTTTGATAATCTGTGCTTTTTTATAAGCCCAGCTTTTACAGGGTTTTGATGAATAACTGTAATAGTCGCCAAACATGAAAAATCAAGTTTATAATTCAACTTCTTTTATGACTCTTGCCGGATTTCCGCCAACAACAACATTATCAGGAATATCCTTTGTCACAACTGAACCGGAAGCTATTACTACATTATTCCCTATTTTTATTCCTGGATTAATGATTGCTCTTCCGCCAATCCATACGTTGTTTCCAATCTCAATGGGCTTTCCATATTCAAGACCTGCCATTCGCTCATATGGATTAATAGGATGGGTTGCAGTATAAATATGTACGCCAGGTGCCATGAGGCAATTGTCGCCAATTTGAACTTTACAGACATCTAATATAACACAATCAAAGTTAGCATAAAAATTTTCACCAACATGGATATTATATCCATAGTCACATCTGAAATTTGTCTCGATATAAATTTTTTCTCCCGTTGACCCCAGAAGTTCCTTTAAAATTTTAGTCCTTTCTTCATCATCTGTTTCTACTGTTCCATTAAATAATCTAGTTAATCTCCTTGCATTCTCTCGTTCTTTAATCAATGTTTCATCTAAGGGATTGTAAAGCTCGCCACTAAGCATTTTTTCCTTTTCTGTTTTCATGATTTCTATTCCTTTCCTTAAAATTTTAATATATAAAACTTGTGGTTTAATGACTTACACGCTCTATTATATTATATAACTCAACTAATATCCTCAATACTTATTTATATTTATCTTCAAACAACTCCCCTATCTCTTCTAACTCTTTTTTATCAAATACCATT
>JAKSBV010000193.1 GCA_022360955.1 Bacillota bacterium | reverse complement strand
GGGAGAAGCAGAAAAAGCAGATATAAAAACTGAGCAGGATGTTGTAGACATGGTTAAGGAAGTTAGAAAGCAGATTTGGGAGGACCGTTATGAGAGTGATGCTTGATACTAATATTCTACTTTCGGCAGGCCTGTTTCATGAATCGATCCATTTTTCCCCTCAGCGCTTAACTATTTTTTTCTGGGAATCATTGTTACTGTTCACACCCTAACCAAATTCAAAGTAAAACATAACCATCTAAAACGATTTAATTATGAAGCATAGTAAGCCTGTTGAGTATAAGAGATAAAATATGGTATTATAATAAAGAGAATATAGGAGATCATAGATTGTGAAGAGGATAATAATATTGATGATGTGTGTTTTAAGCCTAGTTGCATGCACATCTCAAAGAAGTACAAATGAGAAAAGGTTTGTAGATAATATCAAAGTATTGAGTGATGAAACAGAGATTGAATTAAAGGATGTTACTCCATTTGAATGGGACACAGTATATTCATTTGGTCCATATACATCTAGAGAAAAGGTGCAAGAAACTATTGGTTTTGAAGCAAAAGTAAATGAAACTGTAAGTGAGGGTATGCTGCATCTTGTATTTGTAAAAGATAAAGAAGTTGTTTGTGAGATAATAGGTCATCCTACTAATTTAGGTATTGCAATTAATACCTTTAGTAGTAGCATAAATGTAGAGGATAATATTGTTTTCAAAGTAAAAAATGAAACGGGTTTTGTGTGTTTATCAGAAAAAACAACTAACTTAACTGAAGATGGGATATGGAATACTATTAAAGAAAGAGAATGGAGTACACTAGAAGATGGTTTTGCTGGGTATGGCATATACTTTTATGAAGAGAATAATACACAGTATGCTCTTAGCATGATCTATGGAAGTGGTATTCCAGTTATCCATACATATAAATCAGAAGTTACTATAGAAGATAATATGGTATATTTTGATTTCCCAAATTATCTAATATTCACCAAAAGTGCGGTAAAAGAACCTATTAGAATTGGGCTTTTATATAAAGATGATATTTTATATTTTGGTAGTAAAAAACTTGAAGAAATATTCAAATATAATCCTGAATATAATCATTATGACGAATTTATTGAATAGTTACAATAGTGTTACTTAGAGCCTAACAGTTTAATCAGGAAGAAAAAATTTGATAAAAATGCTAATATTATTCGCTCTGTGTTTTAGTACAGGGCTTTTTTAAATTCTTTTAGATGTCCTAAAAGTGCCATCTAAAAGAGTCAATTTAATTTCAGGGACAAAACATAGATATTATCATATATTTATATGCTGAAATGGCATATTTAAAAAAATTCCTTATGGCATTGCTAGACAGAAATAACTTTCGTGCGTTTGGCCCTAATTTTACACCTAAGAAAGGTTGCATGTTGAGATATATCTGGTATAATTGTACTAGCTTTTATAATTTTTTAGGGGGTAGTATATGAATAAGAGACCGTTTCCTTTCAAACCTATGACGGTGGGAAATATTTTAGATTACAGTTTTCGGGTGTATCGTGACAATTTTGTAACGATTATGGGTTTTAGTGCGCTGGTGAGCGGGGGTTTCAGCCTGCTTATATTATTATTGCAAAGCTTGGCAGCTCCAAGCGGGACGATGACGGATCCATGGGGACTTATTATCAATGGGATCAAATCGGGGGACTTCCCGTATTTCATACAGCAAATACCGCAGTCGGAGCCGGGTCCGGGTTATTTTCCCCAGAGCTTATTATTTTTTATTGTAAGTTATGCGTCGGGACTCATCATGCATATTTTGGTTAATCCCTTTGTTCAGGGAGGGATCACAAATATTACAGCCCGTTATTTCCATGGGTTTTCAATGGATTTGTCCGCTGCCTTTAAGCAAACAACCAATAAATTTGGCAAATTGGTTTTAACCGCATTGAGTCTAATGGTTTACTATATAGGTATTGTCATTGGCGGTGTGGTTTTGTTGGGGATTATCGTAGCAGTGTTATTTGCCTTATCTGCGGCCCATGTCTTTCTGGATTCAGCCGGGGGTACAGCTATTTTGGTGGTGGGGGTAATATTTGTCTACCTAATCATTGTGGGTGCATTTTTTGTGATGTTCAATTTTGTTTCCTTTACATACCAGACAGCGGTCTGTGAAGGCAAGTACAACTTTGCGGCAATAGGGAGAAGCTTCAAATTGGTCGGTAAAAAGTTTTGGAAGGTAGTGGGAGTCAGAATACTGATGTATTTACTGGTATATGCAATAATCGGTGCAATAGGCGGGGTTGCATTTTTGATAGCGCTGTTGTCGCCGGTAGATATTATGTTCCAGGAAGTTATAACGCTTATCATTACTGCATTGGCTACACCTTTGATCTATATTGCCACGACGATTTTGTATTATGATTGCCGGATTCGTTTGGAAGGCTATGATTTAGAGGTCATGTCTCAGGAAGAGGCAAGGGATGATCAATGGCAGCTTTCTCAATCTTAATGAATATTTGTGTTTTTGCAGGCATGGCTGCGCAGCAGGCCATGCCTTCTTCAGATGCCATCGAAACGAAGATGAAGGAGATCTTATCTTCACCGGAATTTGAGGTTAAGGAAGATTATTTCATGAAGGTGCTGCTTGAGTGGATTGAAGGGATTCTAGGCAGCCTTTTTGATCACGCCGGTCCGGTCGATGTTACGGCCCGGATTGTTTTTCTGATTACGGTTGTCTTATTGGGCGGGCTGATCGTATTTGCGGTATTTTGGATTTCCAAAATGGTGGGGCGCAATCATTACACGATTAAGAAAAGCAAAGAGACAATCATGGGTCCTATAACTGTAGAGCAGGTGTATGCAAAGGGTGAGGCGGCAGCGCAGCAAGGAGATTATATAAGCGGAATCAGATGGCTTTTTTTGTACCTGCTTTTAACGCTTCACCACAGGGCGTACCTTTTTTTAGATGATTCAAAAACCAACAGACAGTATTATCATGAACTGATGAGAAGCCAATATCCTCATTTGACTGCTTTCAAGACACTGGTGATGCAGTTCGACCGTATTTGTTACGGGAAGCAAGAAGCAGAAGAGAAAGATTACCTCCGCTTTTTAGGTGCGGTCAATGGGCTTTGCGAGGGGGAGGGCGAACGTGAGAAAAAATAATGATAGAATCGTACTTATTGTGATCATTGTAGTGATACTGGCTTTGGGCAGTTTGATAATGCTTTTGCCCCAGGGGAAGAAGATAGGTCCCTACTCTTCATACGGTGTAGAAAGTGACGGGATAAAGGGGGCTTACCTCCTTCTCGAACAGTTCCAATTTACCCTGTCACGGCTTGAGGGAGAAATAGAACAGCTAAAAGAGGGGGATGTTCTCCTTTTAATAGAACCGGAGCCGGAATACGGTATGAAACAAGAGACGTTAAAGCGAATCAACCGGTGGGTATATAACGGAAATACCGTGGTTTTGGCAGGGGATTACCGAAAATATTTTCTGTATAGTTTAAGTGCGGACCCTGATCAGGAGGCACTTATCCATTTAGCGGTCTTTAGATGGACTGAGAAACATGAGAAGGTGTATGTGGATGTACCCTATGGAAAGGGGAATTTCCGCCTGATTCCCAATACCCTCTTGTTTACCAACGGATTGTTGAAAAAGGAAGGGACAGCGACAAAGCTTATGGAGGCCATGTGGGTGTATCGTGATAAACCGGTTGTATTCTACGAATATTCGCCGGAGCTGACAGGAAGTCCGCAACAACGGCGCAAGTCACCGCTTTCTCTGCTTAATACTTCATGGAAGCTTATTTTGCTGCAAAGCTTTATAGGGCTTGTGCTGCTTTTCGTTTTCAACGGACGCAGGCTTGGAAAAGCCATTGACTATGAAAAAGAAACGCTAAGGGAAGAGAATGAAGATACAAAAGCACTGGCAAGCCTGATGGAACAGGCAGCGCTGAAAGAAGATGCCCTTCATCTATATTATGAACAGCTTAGGGATGAGGCTTGTCGGTTTTTCAAAGTATCCGGGTTAAAGGAAAACGATGAAGAGAGCTTTAAGCGCTTGGAGGACTTATGGGAGAAAAGAAGTTTGCGGCATGGGGAAAAATTAAAGGAGATTCATAGGAGCTTATCCCTTGTGAATCGTACATTGTCACACCAAGAGGTTGCAGCGGCTTTTCAAAAAATAGATATACTGAGAGAGGAGATGCGTATAAAATGATTGAAGAAATGACTAAAAAGATAAAAAAAGAAGTAGGGCGTGTGCTGGTAGGGCAGGAAGAATTTTTGCACCTCTTGCTGGTATGTCTTTTTACAGGAGGACATGTACTGATTGAAGGCGTGCCGGGTCTGGGGAAAACCCTTGCCGCCCGCACATTATCCGAGGTGGCGGATGTGGATTTTCGCCGTATTCAATTTACCCCGGATATGATGCCGTCCGACGTTACCGGTACCAACATCTTTGACTTGCAGTCTCAGGTTTTTCATCTGAAAAAAGGGCCCTTATTTACCCATTTTCTGCTGGCGGACGAAATCAACCGAACCCCTCCCAAAACCCAGTCCGCACTGCTTGAGGCAATGGCAGAAGGCCGCATTACAATTGATGGGCACGATTATGTATTGGAAGAGCCTTTTATGGTGTTTGCAACGCAGAACCCTATAGAATACGAAGGGACTTATCCTTTGCCGGAAGCGCAGCTGGATCGTTTTTTAATGAAGATTCAGGTCAGTTATCCTGCACAGGAGGACGAGAAGACATTGCTGTATCATTACCATGAAGGGTTTAATGCAAAAGACTTCGGAAATATCCGACTTCAAAAAATCATAGACAGGCAAGATATTGCAGCGTGCAAAGAAGAGGTAAGAAAAGTGAAGCTGGAGGAAAGTATGACGGACTATATCCTGGCCGTTGTTGCGGCGACCCGTCATTCCCCGCATCTGCTTTTGGGCGCAAGTCCCAGGGCCTCCGTTGCATTGCTGCTGGCTTCTAAGGCCTTGGCTGCGATGGAGGGCAGGGATTTTGTGACTCCTGACGATGTCAAATATCTGGCGCCGCACATCCTTCGCCATAGGATCATTATTTCACCGGAAGCAGAGATAGAAGGGGTGCGTGCCGATCATGTGATCGGTCAGATTTTAGACCATGTGAAGGTGCCAAGGTGAGAGGCATGGGGATCACAAAAAGAGCGGTGATGCTGATATGGGCAGGCAGCCTGTTATTGCTTTTGGGAATGCTCCTGCATGTGTCCTTCGGCATCTTTATAATGTATAATGGGATTATTCTGGGCCTTTGTCTGCTTGATCTGCATATAACGCCCAAAGCGGAAGATTTTAAGGTGGAAAGAGTATGGAAAGATATGTTTGAGATAGGCAAAGAGAAGACTTTATCCATAAAAGTACGTCATTCCACCGGTCATAAGATCTTTTTACAGCTGCAGGATACGATTCCCGCTAAGATGAAGTATGAGCACAGGTCCCTATCTTGCATCTGTGCACCTAATGAAGCTGCAACGGTTGCATATACTGTGTGTCCGATGCTGCGAGGGAATTATGATTTTGGCAGCATTTATGTTCGATATCAAGGGATATTGGGGCTTTGTACAAGGCAGTTTCAAGCAGATTGCAGCGAAACAATCCCGGTGTATCCGGATTTGGTGCCGTTAAAAAAGTATCATCTGATGGCACGGCAAAGACAGCTTCAAAAACATGACGCCGCTATCCATAAAGTGCATGGCATGGGTACGGATTTTCAAAATCTCAGAGAATATAATACGGATGATGAATACAGAAAGATCAATTGGACTGCTACGGCTCGGACGAATAAACTGATCACCGGTGTATATGATGAGGAAAAAAGCCAAAATGTGATTATTGCGATTGATACGGGAAGAAGCATGATGTCTGCTGCCGGAGATAAGAGTACGTTGGATTACGCCATCGAGTCTGCACTGGTGTTGGCACAGGTGGCTTTAGATCGAGGGGATCGGGTCGGACTTGTGATTTTTGGAGAGGGGGTAAAGTTTTTCTTGAAGCCTTCAAAGGGTGCGGGACAGCTTAACCGTATTCTTGATGCTGTCTATGCCCTGCAGCCGCAGTATTATGAAAGTGATTTCAACGAACTGGCTGCTTATTTGGGAATACATGAAAGAAAGAGAAGTCTTCTGTGTATTTTTTCCAAATTTGCGGATGAAGAAAGCCCAAAAGAGCTTGTTGGCGTGTTGAACCCGTTAAACAAAAAACACGCTCTTCTCATGATCTCTCTGTTGAACCCCGGACTCAAAAAGCTGAGAGACCTGCCTGCCGAAAAGCTGCAGAATATTTATATGAAGGCTGCTGCAGTACACAAGTTGAGAACCGAACATCAAGTATCGTTCATTTTGAATTCACTCGGGTTTTCCAATATCGTAGCAGAGCCGAAACGATTGACGCCGGAGGTGGTGAACCGGTATATTATCATGAAAAGGCAGATGAAGCTGTAACATGATTTCATGATGCTCAAATCCTTATCAATGAGATGAGCACACAAGGCGAAAGAGGCATGAAAGCCCCAGGAAAAAAGGGGGCACACATGCCTTGTAAATATACGCCGAACCTTATAAATCCTGCAGCTTTTTCTTTTTGGGTTTAAGCCCCAAAAGAAAATAGGCGATGAGGAGTATACCTGTAAAAACGGCAAATGCAAGCTTATGCCAGGGTGATAAACCGGAAGGGGTCAAAAATCCTTCGATAATTCCGGCAATAATGAGCATGGGAATGACGATGCCCATCAGTGTCAGCGATTCTTTTCCCGCAATCATCAGTGCATCCTTGCGCTTATAACGGCCGGGGCGGATTAAGCTGTAGCCGATCTTGAGACCTGCTGCCCCGCTGATAAAGATTGCACAAAGTTCTATGATCCCGTGGGGCAAAATGAGCGACCAGTAGATCAGTGCATTCCCTTGTGCCGTCATGAATGCACTGAGGGAACCCAGCAATAATCCGTTTAGCGCTAAAACATAAATCGTTCCGACACAAAAAGAGATGCCGTATGCAAAAGCTTTCAGGGCCACATAGATATTATTGGTCATGATGATGCCGGACATAATCGGATGATTCCATTCCACCGGTCCCTCTATCTGGGGGTCGATGTTCTGCATCCACTGCGCGGGTAAGAAGACATAGGCATTTGTAAGGTCAACCCATGTCATACCGAAACCATATAAGGATGCAGCGAGAAAAATGAGCAAGGAGATTGCAAAAAAGTGCCGGTTCGCTATAATAGTAGTAGGGATTTCATTTATAAAAAAATCGTACACGGATTTTATGTTTCCCTTTTTTCTTATATAAAAATAGTTATGGGCTTCCGACACAAGACCATTTAAGTAGTCGGCGGCGGAGGAATCGGGGAAATAGGTTTGAGCATAGGAAAGATGGCTTGATACCTGGCGGTATAGCCTATCGAGCTCTCTTAGCGTATGAAACTGCGCTTTTTCATAGCCGCTTTTTTTTAGCTGTTTTAGTATTGTTTCAAGTTCGCTCCAGGTTTTGGTGTGTTTCCGGATAAAGCGATTTTCAGTCAATGTAATCCCTCCGTAAGCAATTGGGCTGTATATAGGATACGTTTTGTTTTCAGCGCCAACTGAGACTATTTATATGTAACAACAAAAAGCTTTCTGCAAGATATTGTAGCAAAAATATTTCATTTTGTATAGCAAAAAAATAGGGGAGGATGTATGGAGTGAAGTAGAAGAATATCAATTGTTGAAATATAGATACCCAGCTTTAAAATTGAATTTATATTTACACAAACAACGCAGAATCATCGTTGTTTGTGTAAATAGTATTTTTAGGTTTAAAGTTGGTTATCTTTAATGTTCTTCACTTCTATTATACATGCTACCCAATGGAGGATATAATGGATCATAGGGTTAAAATTATAACGCCTGAAAGTGTACAATTGTCTTTTGAGACAGCGGGTATCGGTTCCCGTTTCATAGCCTTGCTGCTGGATACCCTTATACAGATCGGGATCGTCTTGATTGCGTTGTTCGGCATGATGGCGGCAGGCATTTCCTTTGAGGGGATTTTTACAAGTGCCTTTTCTTGGTACACGGCAGTATTGATCATTGTTTTGTTTATGACGTTTGTAGGATACTTTTTCTTTTTTGAGATGATTTTTAGAGGTCAGACGCCGGGGAAAAAAGTGATGAAGATTAGAGTAATCAAAAGCAACGGGCAGCCGCTGACTTTTACGGGCAACATCCTGCGCAATATTTTTAGGCTGGCCGACATGTTTCCCGGGTTTTACGGAATCGGCATTATTGTGATGTTTATCAGTCCGCAGTCCAAACGGATTGGCGACTATGTAGGAGGTACAATTGTCGTAAAGGAGTATACGCATAAGGTGCCTTTCAATATCGGACATACTGCAAAAGAAGCTGAGCAGACCGTTAACATGTATCCTTTGAGTGATGAAGAATACCGCTTGATTAAATCATTCCTGGAGAGGAAAGACCAATTGCTTCCGGAAAAGAGAATGCAATTGGCATACAAATTATCCAACCAATTTTTTGATAAATTTTTTATACCCCAGGAAGAGCGTAAGGACGGAGAAGCGTTTTTGGCCAAGCTGTTACGGATGAATGAATAGCAGCCGGTTGAACGTAATGCATTTGGAGCCACTCTGCACATTGTTAAGGTTATATAAATAGATACCCAACTTTAAAATTGAATTTATATTTACCCAAACAACGAAGAATCATCGTTGTTTGGGTAAATAGTATTTTTAGGTTTAAAGTTGGGTATCTTTAACGAATCGATTGTATGACAAAAAAATGCAGTGTGGTTGTTTTTTTCACTTATAAAGCATATAATAAAAGTAAAAAAAGTAAAGAATGAAGAGATATGTTTAAATATTCATTTAATGCTATAAAAATATTGTTCAAATATGCTGCTAAAGAAACGATGTATAAATTGCTTGAGGTTATAATTATAGCAGCATCATTGCCGTTATCTGTTTTATTTACTCAAAATTTAATTGACAGTATTACGGAATATATTAATAATCCCTTAAGTGTAAGATATATTGTATTATGGACAGCTTTGCTTATTTTGTGCATGCTTATTATTGCCGGTTCTAACGCTATTAGTCAATTATTTAGAATTAGCATTCAAAGAAAACTTAATGTTTCATTTACCCAAAGTATGTTGCAGCAATATAGTGATATAGAATTTGAGTATTTTGAAGATAGTGATATGATTGATGCTATGCATAGAATGGGAAATGAACCTCAACAAAAGATTTTATCGATTGCAGATACGTTTACTCAATTTATATCACATATTATTTCATTGGTTGGTCTTTTACTTATATTTTTTCAAGTTTCAATTTGGTTTTCATTATCATTGATAATCATTATAGTTATTACTGTGTGGGCCGATTATAAATCTATGAATATGATGAACACCATGTTCAATAATCAAAGCAGGGAAGAAAGAAAATTAAGCTATTATATGCAGCTGTTATCTGAAAAACATTCTCTGTACGAACTAAAAATCTTTGATGCCATTCAATACATTAAAGATAAATGGATAAAAAGCAATAAAAAGGTATTAAAGGAACGCGTTTCAACATCTATAAAAACACAAAAATATGGCGCCTTGAGCACCCTCATGGTTATTTTATGGATTGGTTTTTTATTGATGTCATTATTAAATTCAATAAAAGCAAATTCAATCAGCGTGGGTCTTTTTATTTCAATTATAAGCTCTGCCGGCGTTATATTAAACAAGTGTGAAACATTGTCCTACACGTTTTCAAGAATGTCACAGCAATTTTTACCTGTTGCACATTACAATAAATTTATGGATTTACCGATAAAAAACAGAAAAACAGTTCAAAAAGAGATCGATAAGAGCAGTATAACAATCACATTTGACAATGTGCATTTTACATATCCGAAAAGTAATAAAAAAATTTTAAATGGTGTGTCTTTTCAAATAAGAGCGTTTGAAAAAGTTGCTTTAGTTGGTAAAAACGGATGTGGAAAGTCAACTTTAGTAAAATTATTGTGTGGTTTATACAAGCCAAATAAGGGGCGTATCTACATAAATGGTATCGGTCTTGATGAAATTGGTCAATATCAATTTAATAAAATAATGAGTGTGGTTTTTCAGGATTATGCCTCATATCAATTAACATTAAGAGAAAATGTAGCACTGGGTTTCATTGATAAATTATATGATGATGCAAGTATAATAGCAGCATTAAAATTAGGAAAAGCGACTGATATAAGTAATGATTTGGATTCAAGTTTAGGTAAAATAGAAAAAGAAGGTATTGATATTTCAGGCGGACAATGGCAAAAGCTAGCAATTTCCAGAGGAAGTATTGCGAATAATCGTTTTGTTATTTTAGATGAACCTACTGCTTCCCTTGATCCTATTGCCGAAAGCAATATGTATGACTCATTTTTAAGTTCGTTAAAAAGTAGAGGCTGCTTAATCATTTCTCACCGATTAGCAAGTGCAAAATTGGCCGATAAAATTATTGTTATGGATCGTGGGAAAATAAAAGAGATAGGAAACCACAACGAACTATTAGCAAAACAAGGTATGTACGCTAAAATGTTTAATATGCAAAGTGAATGGTATAAGACAAATGAATAAAAAAGAAAGTACAATAAAAATAATAGTAAAGGTATATAAAAGCGTATTGGAAATCATTCCGATTCAAGGCATAATTGTTCCCTTTTACTACATGGTACAAGGGGTATTTCCTGCGTTTATTACTATGATATCTGCAAGTTTATTTGACAATGTTTATAACTACATAGAAAGCGGCAAAGATTTTGAAAGAATAGTTCTGTTTGCAATTATATTACTAACTGGTTACAGTATACAATATATTTTTCGAGCTATAGTCTCAATCCCTTTAAATGCAGGTTTATATGAAAAGTGTTCAAGTTTCTTCAGGTTGAAGATCGCACAAAAATTAGCTAAAATACCACTTGTGAATTTTGAAAATCCTGAGATATTAAACATGAAAAATAGGGCGCAGGAATGTGTTAACAGGGAAGACTTAAGTGCAATTTTTAGGATGTCATCCGTTTTTATTACAAATATAATAAGCACGGTTTCTGTAATTATTATACTGATTAACTATCATATATGGTTTTTACCCATTTCTTTTTTGAGTGTTATACCTTATTTTATTAATAGAATGATTCGAGGCAAAGAATTTTATAAGCTAAAATATTTTCAAGCTAACAAAATACGGATGAGAGATTATTTATTTTCATTGTTTACACAAAAAGAAACAGTAAAAGAAATGCGTGTTATGAATTTTGATTCGTATATAATGAAAAAATGGGAAAACGTCAGAGATGACGTTAATGAGGAATTGTGGAAATTTTATAAAAATGAATGTTTATCTATGATGCTTTGTGATTTTATTAGAATTACCGGATATGCCGCAAGCATAATTTTATCGTTTATTTTAGTGATCAATGGAGAGCTTTCAATAGGTGTATTTGGGGCTAGTATCGTTGCTTTCTCATCTGTGCAAAGCAGCATAAGAGCATTTTTAGTCGAGTTTGGCAGAATTCCCGAACATATCGGATTCGCTAAAGAATATTACAATTTTTTAGATATAGATGAAGAAAATGATGGTGAAAAATTAAAAATCAAACAAATAAGTACTATAAATATTAATAATGTAAGCTTTAACTATCCGAATAGTTCATGTAGCGCTATTAAAAATGTATCTTTGGATATACGTAAAAATGAAACGATTGCGATAATTGGTGAAAACGGAAGTGGGAAAACAACGCTATCTAAACTTTTGCTTGGCATTTATAAGCCTACCAATGGCAAAATACTATATAATAATCAATATTTAAATAATATGGATAAAGCATTTCTATATAAAAAAATATCTGTTGTTGCACAGAATTTTATCAGATACAAATTATCTTTCAGAGAAAACATAGCAATATCAAATATAGATAAAATAAACGAAGATGAAGATATTATACATATATCTTTAACTAACGATATTAATGTAACAGATAACATTGACCAGATACTGAGTAAAGAATTTAACGGCATAGAGCTGTCAGGAGGTCAATGGCAAAAAATAGCTATTGCTAGGGCAATGTTTAAAAACCATGAAATGATCATACTTGATGAACCTACAAGTGCTTTAGATCCCATCATTGAAACAGAGATATTGGATAAATTTATTCAGCTGTCAAAAAACAAAATATCTATCATTATATCTCACAGGGTAGGTGTCTGTACAAAAGTAGACAGAATTATTGTTATGAAAAAAGGCAGGATTGTTGAGATTGGTAATCATGAGGAATTATTAAAGAAGAATGGTGAATATTCAAGATTATTTAAAGAGCAACGGAAGTGGTATGTGTAATGCTACATATAAAAAATGTAAGCTTTTCAGTTATTTTATTAGGGGTAGGGAAACTACTATTGGTTACCAAGAATAAGTAATGATATTCAAAACATATGAAATTTGTGCAAGATCGAACTATAATT
>JAKSBV010000115.1 GCA_022360955.1 Bacillota bacterium | reverse complement strand
TTTATTCTATATATAACACAATTAAAGTACGAAGGCATGTGACTTGGGGACTGAACCATCTGACACACATGGTTTTTGTGTGTCAGGGGGGCTGTACCCATGTCACTTTCCTGAATGGGCCTGTCATTGATAGATTGTCTTATATATAGCATCATAACATAAACCAGATTTATTTTCTGGTGGTCATACTTAGGCTGAAACTTACTTATTGATTTCAACTATCATAAAGAGGCTGTTGAATGCCTCAATATTGTCTCACGGTCGTTAGCCTTTAATAGCACCCACCATAATACCCTTGACAAAATATTTTTGCAAAAATGGATATACCAATAAAACAGGTACGCTCGCTACAATAATAACCCCATATTTTATACTGTTTGTTATTTTTGTCATCTTGTCAACTTCTGATGGATCCAATCCTTCCAGCATTTCAGGATTCATTCTGACACTGGTTACTACTTCTCTTAATACTAGCTGAAGAGGAAACAAATCTCTGTTGGTTAAGTAAATCAAAGCTTCAAAGAACAGATTCCATTTTCCTACTGCATAGAAAAGACCGATAACTGCAATGATTGGTAGTGAAAGCGGCATTACAATCCTTAAGAAAAATAATATCTCATTACATCCATCTATCTCAGCTGCATTCCGTAATTCATCCGGAATGTTGTTTTGGAAATACGTCCTAGTGACTATAATGTTGTATACACTGACAGCGCTCGGTAGAATAATCATACTTGCAAAGTTATTAATGAGACTCAGATTACGCATAAGTAAATACGTAGGAATCAAGCCTCCACCAAAGAACATAGTGAATGTATATATATACATTATAGTATTTCTTGCCCTAAAATCCTTTCTGGATAAGGGATATGCCGCTGTAAAGGTTAACATCATCGAAAAAGGCACACCTACAAAAACATATAACAGAGAGTTTCTATAGCCTGTCCATATATCATCATAGTCCATTATAAGCTTATAACCTTCCCATGTTATCTCTTTAGGCAAAAGCCAAATCTCTCCACGGAGAACCAAGTCCGGGTTACTTATCGATGCACTTATAATAAAAACTAATGGATATAAAAACATTACCAATAATATACTTAAGAAAATGTAATTACAAACATCAAATATTTTGTCTGATAAGGGTTGATTTCCACCAGGTATACTCATTCTTTCTCCTCCTACCATAAACTTGTTTCACTAACTTTTCGTGATATTGCATTCACTGTAATAAGTAAGATGCAGTTTATTACAGAATTAAATAAACCAACAGCAGTAGCAAAACTATAATCTGCTCCTACCAAACCTATTCTATATACAAAAGTTGATATTACATCCGAGGAGCTTTGGTTGAGAGGATTTTGGAGAAGAAATACTTTTTCAAATCCCACACCCATAATATTCCCTACTCTTAGTATTAGAAGTATTATAGCTGTAGGCATTAACCCCGGGATGTTAATATACCATATCCTCTGTAATTTACTTGCACCATCTACTATGGCTGCTTCAATCAATTGTTGGTCTATTGCTGCTAATGTCGCTATATATATAATGGATCCCCAGCCTACTCTCTGCCATACACCTGAAAGCACGAAAACCGGTTTAAACCATCTCGGTGAAGTCAGGAAAGGTACTGCTTCAAAACCTAATGATTTTATCAAAACGTTAAGTACACCTGTTTCCTGTGATAAAAAAACACCTATTATACCAACCATTACTACTGTTGATATAAAATGTGGTGCATAGGTCACCATCTGTACAGTCTTTTTAAACTTAGAATTCATTACCTCATTTAATAGAAGAGCAAGGATAATTGGCGCTGGAAAACCCACTACCAATTGGAATATATTAATTCCTAAAGTGTTTCTTATTAACTCCCAAAAATAATATGACCTGAAAAAACGCTCAAAGTTTTCAAAACCTACCCAAGGACTTCCCCATATTCCCTGTAATGCAAAGAAATCTTTAAATGCAAGCTGTATTCCATAAATGGGTATATAATGAAAGATTATTATAAATATTAATGTAGGAAGGCTAAGTGCGTATAACATCCAATTGCGTTTAAAATCTTTCATCCACACAGACTTTTTCGTGGTACCATCTACCATGCTTGTTGATTTAGCCACAGATATCTCTCCCTTGTATGTTTTTTATACTAGTATATCTTCATACTAATATATTATCAGATCTATAATCATAAAAAAACCGAAGAAAATTATGATGTGTAGAAATTTATATGGTATTTGAATGCTATATATAATTTACTTTTTTCTGGATGGATGAATATAGCTTTCCGGTGCGCGGCCTTGTGTAAGGGGAGAATACGACTCATATTGTTTGTACTCTTTGCCCTTATAATAATGATGTTTGTCAATCAGCCTGTCAACAGGGTTCATACAGTGGTGTTCGCGCATCACAGCAGAGTCCTGAACCCGCAGGCACCATTGAAGTAATTCTACCATAAGTGCATCCTGTATGCTTTTATATTGTTTATTTCCATATAAATTCTGTTTCTCTGACGGGTCTGTTACCACATTATATAGATCTGCTCTTTTTTCAGAATCAAAAATCAGTTTGTAGTCGCCCATTCTAACCATACGCATCACACCTGATATTGCAACATGATGCAGATCAAAATGCATATTCTGCTTATCAAGCGCCTCTTTATGTTGTTTATAATAGTCCATACTATGGAAACTTCCACCTACTCCATACTCACTGTAAGTGCTATCAAACTCATTTTCAGGTATGTTCTCCCCAAGCAAAACCGGCCAAAGTGATCTTCCCTGCATAGAGTCAGGAATTTCACATCCGGCAGCCTCAATAATAGTAGGCGCTATATCAACGATATTGGTATGAATTTCTGATAATCTGCCCTGCCTTTTAATATAACTTCCAGCAAAGATCATTTGTACATGAGTTAATGCATCTATAAGACCAAAGCCCTTCGTCATCATATCATACTCTCCAGCCATATCTCCATGATCAGAGGTAAAGCAAATAACAGTATTCTCCATCATACCCAGTTCTTCAAGTCTTGCTACAAAACGCTTTATCTGGTCATCTACCATTCTTATCATTCCCATATACGTTTTTCTGGCCCTTACAGCATACTCTTTTCGTGTTATTGTATTATCACGTTGAGGTGAAGTTCCTGCATTATACATCGTATTTAGCACATGCCATCTTTCATTCTTGCTTTTGATATCTTCTTCCGTGGCATTGGGAGCTACATAATTATCACCGTCAAACATTGAATAGTACGGTTCCGGACACATATATGGGCTATGTGGCTCTTCTATTGAAAGCCAGAGCATAAATGGATTGTCGCTGTCTTTTTGATTTTCAATATATTGAATTCCTTCCGATACTGCTTTCCAGCACTTCATCGATTCGATACCTGCTTTTGCAGCACCTTCCATAAGTTTCTTTCCAACAACTGAATAATCAAATTCATCATCTGTACGATGGGAATGATTTTTTCCGATCAAAGCAGTCTGATAACCATTCTTTTTTAGTACATCCAATAAATCTCTTTCATAGAATACATCATCAGGATGAGCAATGATGGCACCTGGCTTTCTGGAATTTTTGGGCCATGGCCATGGATTTTGCATAACCCGATGGGATGAAGCAAATCGACCTGTCAATAAGCTTACTCTTGCCGGGGTGCATAAGGGACATGATGTATATGCCTTATCAAACCAAACCCCTTGTTCTGCAAGACTATCTAAAAAAGGAGTAAGATCTGCCGAAAATCCCATGCGCTTAGTCATTAATCCTTGTTGCTGATCTGTCATTATAACTATAAAATTTGGTCTTTTTCCCATATTAACCTCTCATACTGCGTTCATAATCTCTGAATTTTTGTATCTTCTCTTCGTAGTCTTTCTTCCAGAAAGGAAAGCCGAGTCTTCCGGGAAGAGAGTACATACAGGTATCATTCCAGGTACTGCTTGGTTTTTGTTTTTTTGGTGGTCTTCCCAATGCAGCATCTCTGGTTATTTCCAAGACAGAGTTTTGCGTGTTGTATTTTGAAAGCTCTTGTGCTCTTTCCCACTTTTCAACAGTCATTCCACCATATTCGATTTCTAATTGCCAACTGTCTCCGATTTGTTGCATTTTATCGTGTAAAATTTTAGCACATTGCTCTTGAACATCCATATAATCCTCATTATCTACGAGATTGATACTTTCATTGGGATCACTTAATTCATTAAATAATTGGTACGGCTTACCCATCTTTTCAGCATATACCCACTCATTCGTTCGAATAGCTCTAACTTGATTTCTATAATATATATCTTCATCCGGGCGTACCGATCTAGCTGATTGATGGAATAATACTCTATCAACTTCATGGTCAGGATTCATTAATTGTTTTGAAATGTCTACACCGTCAAAATTCCCGTTCATATTCTCTATTCCGAGTAAACCACATAGCGTTGGGAAAATATCGATAGCCGGATCAATCAAATTATTCAATTTCTTGCCGCAAGGAAGATGTTCAGGCCACCTGACTATAAAAGGAACTTGTGATGCATATCTGTATGGGCAATCCTTTCTCATGGGTAATATTAAATGCTGTCCTGCCGAATCACCATGATCTGAAACAGCAATTACTATTGTATCTTTTGTTATTCCTGCGTGATCCAGCCAGGTCAGAAGCCTCCCTAATTGAAAATCCACACATGAAACCAGTCCATAATACTCTGCCAAAAATTTTCTAGCTATTTCTTCCATATCAGGATCTACATCTTCAGGAAGCTCCACTGCATCCGGTCTGTATAAGTCCAGCCACCAAGGCGGTGCAACGTTGGGATTATGCGGCAATCCATAAGATACTACAGCAAAAAAAGGTTTTTTATCTTCAGCGTTTAGTGTGTTTTCCATGAATTCAATGATATGATCCGTCTGAAAATCAGGCTCATACCGTTCACATCTGCGAGGTGTCGGATCATTATTTCTATAAAATATTGCATTTGCATATTGATGCCCGCCATACAATCCGATAAAATGCTCGAATCCAAGTCTCTCATGTGGTTCTACATAGCGGCTTCCTTTTCCTCCATTAAGATGCCACTTACCGGAATAACCTGTTGAATATCCCCGTGTTTTCAAAAACTCAGCAAGGAATAACTGATCAAAATTTAGTGGTAGAAAATTGACCAAAACACCATTATTTGTGGCATGTTTTCCGGTAAGCATGGAAGCTCTAAAAGGAGCACATAGAGGACTACCCACATGCGCTTCCGTACAACTGACTCCTTCAGCTGCAAGCCTGTCAAAGTGTGGTGTATGAATATATCTATTGCCTGCATTGCCCATACAATCATATCTCATTTGGTCACATAATACTACCAGTATATTTGGTTTTTGATTGTTCAAATTAAGACCCCCCCTTATAACTTTTCATTTGTGCAAGAAACTATCCCCTTACTCACGTGGCTCAATGATTATCTCATTCCCCTGCAGTTCAACTTTGAGAGGAAGAACCGACGGTTTCTCACGGCAGGCAGCAGTTTTATCGCTTCCGAAGAATGTCATCCACCAGTTGCCGTCCTTATCCTTGAACGGACTGCAGTGGCCTCCATGTGCCGCCGCTACATGTCTTTTGCTGTAAGGGCCGAATATATTGTCGGCATAAGCATAAGTAAGCTCATACGTGCCATGGGTCCATCCCTCTTCCCAATAATCTTCTCCGCTCCAATCCGAGCCAAAGAGTACATACTTACCAAACATCTTGACCATATATGCACCTTCATAGCCAAGCCCAAAGCCTTCTGCAGGTCCGATATGAACCGGCTCAGTCTCAAATCCGCTCATATCATCCTTCATCTTTGCTATTTTTGCGCATGTCCAAAGGAAATAAACAGAACCGTCATCATCCTGAAACAAAGATGCATCAATTCCAGTGTCAGTCATTTGACCCATGCTTTCATAAGGTCCTTCTGCCTTACCGGAAATACTTTTTAAAATACCGGTGCCTCCAAAGTTCATACAGAACGCAATCCAGAAGGTACCATTAATAAAATGTATCTCAGGTGCCCATACGGCTCTTCTATATGTACCTGTTTTTTCATGATAGCGGATTTCCTGAGTCCACTTAGTTTCCTCACATTTCCAGACCAACCCTAGATTCTCCCACCGTTTCATATCCTTTGATCGAAACACTTCGATACCCGGTCCTACCATTTTCCACGACTGACCGTTATCATTACATTCCTTCTGAATGCCTGTGGTTCCGGTCATATAGTAATACCCGTCAGGAGCCAGAATCATCTGAGGATCCCGCATCCACACATCTATTACAGGCTTTATAGCTGCATATGCACTCTTTTCAATAATTACATCATCTGCCTTCTGAATATAACCTGTTTTATTGTCTGTTTTAAGGGGTACTATACCCGGTCTGTTACGGAAAGGTGCATATTCGTCGTCTCCAAAGAGCGTACAGTAAAAATTGTCATCATTGTCCTTAAAAAAAGTGGTATGCCCTGCATGAGGTACAGCAAGATACCTTTTGCTATACGGTCCGTAGATATTATCTGCAGTAGCAATGAATGTATCGTAACAGGAAGCTTCCAGCCTACCGAAGTATTCAGCGCAGGCAAGATGGTATTTGCCATTCATTTTAAACAGAAAGGCTCCTCTGGCTCCTACCTGTGCAGGAAAGTCACCTAGCTTGTTATGGGTCTCAGGTCTTAATAACACCGGTTTTTCTGCAAGACCGGTCATGTCATCCTTCATCCTTGCTATCCATCCTCCACCGTAAACCCAGTAAACTGCTCCATCCTCGTCTTGAAAGAGCGAAGCATCCACACCCTTTAGTGTTATCCTTCCAATATCTATGTAAGGTCCTTCTGGTTCTCCTGTAGTACTCTTTAAAAGCCCTGTACCTTCCCAATTCATTGAATACGTAATCCAATATGTACCTTTCATGTAGTGAATTTCTGGTGCAAGTATTCCCCTTACCTTTTCACTGTCAGGTATCCCAGGCAGAATCTTGTATTTTTTTTGCCAATTACGGTCTGATAAATCCTTTTCAATATCCCATACCTTGCCAATATACGCCCAGTTCTTTAAATCCTTGGATTTCCAAAGCCTTATGCCATCGTTGTTTTTGAACTCAGGATTCCCATCGCTTCCCGTCAGGTAAAAGCAGCCGTCCGGACCTTTACATATACTTATATCACGTAAGGGATAATCAAACAAAGGCTTGATCAATCCCGAAATACTGTTTCTATCCCTCAAGATGTTTGGTAATACTTCATAGTTAAAGCTTCTAAACGTTACTTTTCCATTGCCAAATGCAAACAAACCCGGTCGAACCCAGCCTTCACCTTTTTCAACATTGTGATTCCAATGGGTTATATCAAAACAATGATTTATCTTTTTCCAATGAACACCATCGGAGCTATACCAGGGACTTACGCTTCCATTATTATTTCTAAGCTTTAAAAATACCTTGTTCTTATCATATCTGACTAAATTACATTGGTTTCTCAACCAATTTTTACCGATATTATATATCTTTAAGTAATTATCCTGCAATGCTATTCCACAAGACAGCTTTGCACTATAGTAGAAAGTTATCCCTCCCCCGGCACCATCTTCAACAGTAAGCTCAGCAGACACTTCATTTTTTATATGTTGATTTATACAAAGCAACGGAAGTGTATCATGCAGATTCGTACCTGCTGCTTTCAGTTCCAGACCTTCTGCGGTAAAGGAAATTCTATCTCTACTATCCATATTGCATAAATTCCATTGAAGTCCTAATTGACCTGAAGTAAAATCATCACTTAATTCAAACCGTCTATTGATTTCTACTCCATCTTTTGATTTCGGTATTGGTAGATCTGTCTTTATATGATCAGCTATTTTAAACCATCCGTCTTCCGTCCATTCAACCGGTTCCATCAGAGGCATACGACCAAGATACCTATGTCCATTTAATATGGCGTGGTATACAACAAACCAGTTGTCTTCCGGTGTATCTATCAAAGTACCATGTCCTTTTGACCACCATTTTTCATCAGCAGTCCAAGTATGACTTATTGGATTATATGGTGAAGATTCCCAAGGTCCAAAAATGCTTTTCGATCGAAAACTTACTATGCAATGGCTTGTGGGTGGACCTATAGTCCCACCCTGTGCAGTTGTTAAGTAGTACCATCCATCTTTATGTAGGAGCTTTGGTGATTCATTGCATAATCCTTCTATATCCCAATCATCTGGGATAGGCCATGGTTCACAAATACTTCTACCTTGGCTAACAATTTCAAAGCCATCATCTGCTAATTCATATACATTATTTTTGGACATAAACAAATATCTTTTGTTGTCTTTGTCAGTGATGTGTCCTGGATCAATTCCTTTTACCCCTTCTATGAGCTTAGGTCTTGTCCATTTGCCTTCCCCTATATCCTCAGTAGTAATAACCCAAGTACCTTTACCTGGTTCGTAATTATAGATATAATATTTTCCATTATGTTTTACAAGCTCAGGTGCCCATACAGCTCCATCATAGTCATCAATAACATAATATAGCGGCTCCCAGTTCACCAGATCCATTGAATGCCACATAAGCATTGACCGACGTCCCGGTCCTCCATGAACCATGTAATAGTCTCTATCATCCCTTATTATAGACGGATCCGCAAAATTACCGAATATGATTGGATTCATGTATGTTCCATTTCCACAATCCGATGTATGTAATTGTCCCATTGATATCTTCATCTCCCTGACTAAAACTCTATAGAAAAACTGAAATAATAACTAATTCTTTTTACACCATTCGGGATGCGGTGTAACAAAAGGGTCGTTTTTTGGTAATAGCAATGCATATGGATTACCAATAACTCTGCCTCCCTTGTGCTTTAGAATTTGCCGGTTAAGGGAAAACAGAATATGATTAACTCTTGGTTCCGGACGTTGTACAAACTGAAGCTCCAGTATGAATCGTTTGTTAATACACTTCCCAAATCTTTGCATTGCTTCTGTCTCCATATATTTTATACACGCGGCAAGCTTATCATGGATCGGACCCAGTTCTTCAAAACGTCCGATAACATTATCGAGTATAAAACGAACTGTTCTATCTTCGTCTAAAACAATATTTTTAAACTTGGTATCCCTTTTAATCATTCATATCACCCCTTACACTACCTGAAGAGTTATCTTGAACCACTCCCCTTGCAGCATCACGGGTTACCTCAAGTATACACCGTTCTTTAATTGACTCTAATGTAAACCGTTCTTCAAAAGGAAATGTCCAACTCTCAGGAGGCCATATCATTTCTTCAGACCAGTTATCTTCAAGTCTGAGCATTTCATCTGAAAGCTTTTTGCTAAATTCCTTAACTATATTACAGTAGCTTTCATCATCGATCAGGTTATCACACTCATTATAATCGTTAACTTCATCAAAAAGTGCTACGGGTTTACCCTCTCTTTCAACATATAACCATTCTTTCGTACGAAGACCTCTCTCTGGATGTGGAAAGGCTTCCGGTCCGTGTTCTTCCTTGGTTATTTGATAATAGAGCTGACTATGCACCGGAGGTGCATCAGGGTTTTCCATGATAGTAAGGAGACTGACACCCTGGACTTCATCTGGTATATCAATACCCGCTACATCACAAAGAGTAGGATAAATATCAACTGATGGATCGACAAGGTGATCATTTATTCTACCTGCTGGTACATGTTCCGGCCAACGAATTAGAAAAGGAACATGGCTACTGCTCCGATGATAGGATTTCTTCCATATTGAAGGAGACCCATGCTGACCAACAGTGTCTCCATGGTCAGATACTACCATTACTATTGTATTATCAGTTATGCCTGCATGGTCAAGCCATGATAACAATCTTCCCATTTGGAAATCAAAGCATGTAACCATTCCATAGTATTTCGCTAAAAACTCTCTGGTTGATTCCTGTAAAATTTCGGGCACATCAGCCGGCATAGGTATTTCCTCAGGTTTATACAGTTTTAAGTAATAGTCCGAACCCACATTGGGAAAATGCGGAATACCATAACACACGTAAGCAAAGAATGGACGACCTTCAGGATCATCTAGGGCCTTATCCATGAATTCAATAATATGATCTGTCTGATGATCTGGTTCGTATCTGCCTGTTCTTAAAGGAACTCCATTATCTCTATAAAAAATGCCATCAATATACGAATGACACTTCATACTCTTTATAAAGGTGTCAAATCCAAGGCGCCTATCACCTGGTTCAACAAAACCTCCATTCCTGCCGTCATCTAGGTGCCATTTGCCTGCAAAGCCAGTCTGATAACCATGCTGTTTTAAATTTTTTGCTAAAAATTCCTGTCCCAATGGAATTTCATAATGATTGGCTTTCATTCCATGTTTGTGTGCATACTTTCCTGTTAAAATAGAAGCACGAAAAGGACAACAAAAAGGAAAGGAGGTGTATGCATTTGTAAATAGTGACCCTTCCTGAGCAACTCTATCTAAATGAGGTGTTCTAATTACCGGATTACCCGAACAGCTCATTACATCATAACGCATCTGATCAGGATAAACTAGTAGTATATTTGGCTTTTTGTCATGTATCATAACTATCTCCCTTTATATTTTACCGTTTACCTTCTTGTTCCAAAGCACAATGGCTAACATCTGTTACTTTAACTTCTTTTGTATGCATATTTATACTAATATCTTATCAGATCTGTAATTTTAAAAAAACCAAAGAAAATTATGATATGTAGAAATTTATATGTTATTTTAATGCTCTTTGTAGCACCCTGCATATATAAGTTGTCTACTTGATTTTTTTCGTTCCATCCGGATTATAGCGGTTGCAAAGCCAATTACCTGTTAACTCATTTATGATCCGAAGTTTTCCGTTTTTATCCTCCATTTCAAACATGAGAAGTCTTTCATTACCAGCAATATTAGGGCTATGTATGGTCAATACCAGTTTCCCCTCAAAGGTTGTGAAAAGCATCCCGTGTCCACCATTCTGAGAATAAATAGGATCTGCTTCCTGCAGCCATGGACCGTGTATTTCCCCACTTTTTGATCTTGCATACCCGATTGTGTACCCTGTGTCGGAAAAACTGGACCATAGCATTAGTAATTCTCCATTACGCGCACGATACAGAAATGGTCCGTCAGTTACCCGACCCCAACCCAATCCTCCACGTGACTTAGTAAACTTCCAAGGTGCTTCTGAAGCACGGAATAATATTGAAGGTTTGCCAACTGCTTCTGATAGATCATCTGATAATTCTATTGCTACCATCTGACCATCTTGAACCTGCGTCCACTCATGGCAAAAAACCATCCAAGGTTTTTCTTTCAAATCAATATACAGGGTTCCATCCAGACAGTGCCAATCTTTTGGAGTAACCGGCTCGTTCTTAACAGGTACAAACGGACCTAACGGACTGTCTGACACCAAACATTGACACCCTCTATAAGTGCCTGCATTTCTGAATGAACAAAAAAGGTAATACTTACCTTTCCACATATGAACCTCAGGTGCCCAAAAGTCCAGAGGTCCCCAAAAATCATCATCAGCCTCAAATGTTATAACAGGCTCACTCCACCATATAAGATCAGTACTTTCATATGCAACAATTGACAAGGAGTTTTCCCGGGAATCCTTATGTTTTTTTTTGGAATATAGATAATATTTTTTTTCGGTTGTAACCGATAAGATAAAAGGGTCCCTGACATTTAAGTCATGAATATTTGTACAATTCTTACACATACATACTCTCCTTTGTTTTCTATTATGATATATCTTCAGCAAGAAATATAATCATGGGTACATAAATTTTAAGTGAAGAAAATTATTCCAATAACTGATATTCCAAGGCAAAGAGCCTGTAAGCTTGCGCCGGGTCGCAGCAAAACTCGCTACCGCTCAAACAGTTGCTGCTTCCTCCCTCTGCGGCACTAACAGGCTCTAAGCCTTTCCATAAGGTTATTTCCATAAATTTCTTCACCTCCACTAAATACACCCTATAATCATCGCATTATATAGAATAGACCATTCTGCAAAAGTACAATCAAATAACTCTTTTGCAGGATAATTTAGATTAATTCTGATGTGCAGCCTTATTATATAACCTCTGCGCCTCTTTATCATTCCTGATTTCTTCAACCGTTTTGGTTTTAAGGCGAGCTGCTCCCGTGTAGCCCTTAACTGGTATAAGTTTCCCTTCAGCAAGACGTTTTTTCGCTGCTTGAATCGCTGTCTTATACTGTGGTAACCATGCTTCCTCAGCTACCAGCATTTCATCTACCATCTGCCAGATTTCTGGAGGATTCAATACAGCGCCTGTCAGCAGATCCATCATCATCGCCTGTCTAAGCAGCAGATCGTCCCCGTTTACGGCTGCTTCAACGGCAAGGCGCTGAACACTAATACTTGCGTTACATACTGCTGCACAACCAAGAGGCAGATCCCCATAAACAGGAATGTTGATTCCATTTGCATCTATGTACCCTGGCACTTCAACAACGGCATCATCAGGAAGATTTGAAATCACTCCATTATTTATTACATTAAAATGTCCACGGTATATCCTTCCGGTTTCAAGTCCCTCAATAATATAGGAACCATGCTCTACTCCTCTACTTTTTGCATCATATTCCAATGGCGGCTGTGCAAGCCACTCTGGAAAATCAGTTTCAAACCAATTTCTTCTTTCAGTACAATGTCTTAGATATCCTCCTGACTCGCCATGAATCCAGCGATCAAGTGCAATCCACTCTATAATTTCATTCGGTCTTTTTCTATACCACGGTACATATTCACTTAAGTGCCCATTTGATTCTGTACTATAGTAGCCGAAACGCTTTAACATATCGATACGAACCTTTTCTTGAACACTAAATACAGGGTGATTTTGCAACGCTCCCAAGAGCTTTCCAGTCATATCCTCACCTTTGTATTGAATCTGCGTATACCAAGTCTGATGATTAATACCTACGCAAACAATGTCAAGGTCCTTCCTGTCAACTCCAAATACCTCTGCAATTTGCCTGTGTCCGTTTTGAACACCATGACATAAACCAATCGTTTTAACCTTTCCATATTTGTTACATGCCCATGTAATCATAGCATTAGGATTTGCGTAATTTAACATAATGCAACCTGGTTCAGCCACTTCATGAATATCCTTGCAAAAATCCAACATTGCTGCAATTCCACGTTGTCCATACATTATGCCACCCGGTCCTAATGTATCACCTACACATTGGTCAACACCGTATTTCATGGGAATTTCGACATCATGAGTAAAGGCCTCCAACATGCCGATTCTTACCATATTCAGAACATAATTGGCACCTTTCAGTGCTTCCCTTCGGTCCGTGGTAGCATGAATCTTTATCGGCAAATTATTAGCATCTACATCCCTCTGGCAAAGCTGGAGGGACATAGCCAGGTTATCCGGATTTATATCTGTAAAAGAAATCTGAATATTATGGAATTCTGGAACCGACAATAAATCTTTTAGTAATTCTCTAGTAAATCCAATACTACCAGCACCAATAAAAGTAATTTTAATTGGCATACGTATCATCCTTTCATATTGTTTTAGTAATATTGATATGCAAACAGCCAACATCAGAATCAATAAACTAATTTTATGATAACTGTCTTATATTGTGAATGTGATAAATCTATTGACTAATGTAAAAACTCTATATTACAATAATAATGTACATAAAGTATAATAGATATAAAATAAGATTATCGAGGTGTTAGGATGAGATTTAAGGTAGATATACGAGAACAGGGGCTTGTTGACCTTAAGGTTCATTTCTGTGGGACTGAAGATTGCATACCCCAGCACTCATATGGACCTGCCGTAAGGGATGTCTATGTCATTCACTATATTACAGATGGCGAAGGCGTCTATCATGTTGGGAATAACAAATATCATCTCAGTAAGGGTTCGGGGTTCTTTACTCATCCAGACATTGTAACATTTTACCAGGCAGATAAAAATAACCCATGGAAATATTATTGGGTAGGTTTTAGCGGTCTTAAAGCAGACAGTTATATTAAACAAGCAGAGCTCACAATGTCAAGTCCTGTCATTCATTTTAGCGATCCCCATTTTATAGAGATGTGCTTTTCAGAAATGATTCGTACACATAATCTTAACTATGGACGGGAACTACGCTTGCATGGATGGCTTCAGATATTGTTGTCACAACTCATAGAAGAGAACGCCTCAGAACTGTTGTTTCAGACATCCGAGCAACGAAATGAGTATTATGTCCAAAAAGTCAAGGACTATTTAGTGTCTAACTATGCACATGTTGTGAGCATGGAAGACATATCAAAATATATGGGGTTCAACCAGAGTTATCTCGGAGCAGTTTTTAAGAAAGTTACCGGTATGACTATAAAGCAAATGCTGATTCATATAAGAATGCAGAAGGCATGTGAGCTTCTTCTGAGTGGATTCTCCATTTCTCAAGTATCAAGATCTGTTGGATATAATGACCCATTTCATTTTTCCAAGATGTTTAAGAAAAACATTGGTATTTCACCCAGTCAATTTGTTATTGAAAAACATGTCTAGATAATGCCTTTTACTATTTCAGACCATACCGGTATTTTGTATGCAGGTCTTGCTAAATGAGCCATCGGTGTACCATTATATAGATTTCCGTCACATTCTCTGACAAGTTTTTTCTTAAGCATCTCTACTACATCAGGGTATAACTCTGCAAGATTAACCTTTTCTGAATAATCCTCGTTTAGATTATATAATTGGAAATCAACACGCTCATCTAGAGCTGCATTTGTCTTATTTACAGCTGAATCCTGTATTACATCTTCAGTAATATATACTCTTAGTTTCCATCCATCCGAGGTAACTAAAGCCGGTCCATTTTTCGAAGAAAAAATAACATATTCATGCTCAGGAGCATCAGGTTGCCCCTTCAACACAGGTAAATAAGAAATACCATCCGTATCAGGTGGTATCGGGGTTCCAACGATATCAGCTATTGTAGCTAGTGTATCATAGTTTGAAATGAGATGACTGGATACTGTTTTCTCCCTTATTACACCAGGCCATTTTGCCATAAACACTATTTTATTTCCACCATCCCAGTTCGAAAACTTAAGCCCTGCCATTCCATTATTTCCATCAAAGGTGTCACCACAGGTTTCCGTTCTGAATGGATTGTCTTTATCATTAACTTTGATTCCATCTAATGTTTCATTTCTTTGTGTTCTTCCAGGACAATTATAGCATGCACATGTATGTCCGTTATCTGATGCAAAAATAACTAATGTATTATCCGTGAGATCCAATCTGTCTAATTCGCTAAGGATCTTTCCAACAGTCTCATCGAGTCGTAGTACCATTGAAGCATACTCCTTTTCGATATCAATTAAGTCCTCTCGATCCTTTACTTGAGGATGAAAATCAGGATAAAAAGCAGGACCATGAGGTAATTGACTTGGATGAAACAAGAAAAATGGTCTGTCTTTATTATCATTAATAAACTTGAGAATTTTATCATCAAATAAATCCTGTGAGTATACTGCTCTACCGGTCATATCCCTTTTGATATTATATGGATCATAATAATCATATTCAGGTCTACCGCAATGAGGATCAGTATTGCCAGGTATGTCTACCTTTACCCCGTTCTCAAAAAGGAATGAAGGATAGAAACCATGACACCGGATATGATCGTAATACCCATAATGATAGTCCCATCCATGCCTCTCTACTCTTTCAGGCGTTGTTGAAAATCCCCATTCTAACTTACCAATTTCTGCTGTTACATATCCGGCTTTTTGAGCAACTGTTCCCAAAAACTCATCATTAGCTCTTGGCTCAATGCCCGTATGCTGCAAAACTTCCACTACCTGTTCAAATGCTAGTTCTCCCGTAGATATTTTTTTATAAATAGCTCCAGGAGTATACGTCCATCTTCCTGCATGTGCATCATGTATTCCACATATCAGACTTGCTCTCGCTGGTGCACAAAAAGCAGTAGCATATGCTCTAGTAAATAACATTCCTTCATTTGCTATTTGATCAATATTGGGAGTTTGAAACTTTTTCTGACCATAACACGATAATACTCCCTGTCCTAAGTCGTCTGCATAGATGTAAACAATATTTGGTTTTCGCAATTTGATCTCTCCTCTACGCAATCTAAGTATTGTTCCGCTGTGAATTTGTCCGTTTCATAATGTGTCCTTAAGACTTTTGCATTAAGCATCATCAAGCTTATACTTTTTCCAGTCCATAAATCCTGGAACTTCCCATCTTCCTTCCAAATATGCCTGCCATGACGAAGATACGAGCGCAAACTTTTCTCTTACATATTCGTCAAAAATATGACCCTTTCCAAAAATCCTGGGATCATTGGTTTCTTCAAGCTTTGCCTTGAGCTGTTGGTACATTTCATTCTTCAAGTCCTGGTACTCTTCCTTTATGGCAAGATTACACAGACATTCCGGATCCATTTTAATATTATATAGTTCTTCAAGAGGACGCTTACCAAAAGCCAAATCGTAATAGTAATCATTCCCCTGATCCTTCAGCTCTATGATAGAATCCTTTGTTGGTGAACCATCACAATTCGTAAATTGTGTTTCTGGGTTGCCTGCAGGCCATCGATCCGGCTCAAAATTCCGGACATACAAATACGCATAGTTTCTAATACATCGAACAGGATAGCCTTTATCTCCTTCACGACCTGCATCATGGCATTCTCTACCCATATAGACTGCTGTTCTTTCAGGATCTATCTGACCTGACTTATCAGAAGTAATAAGATCAAGCATACTTTTACCGGTCATTTGAGGGTGTTTTTCTAGACTCGCTGCCTCCAAAAAAGTGGGTGCAAAATCTGTAAAGGAAATAAGGTCATCTACTATCCTTTCACCATTTTTCAGTTTTGGCCAGCAAATAGCAAGGGGTAAATGAAAATCCTGTTCGTACATTTGACCCTTAACCCTCGGGAACGGACAACCATTATCCGAAGTTACAACGATAATGGTATTATCTATTTCTCCATTTTCTCTTAACACATCTAAAATCTGACCTAAATGCTTATCAAACCACTCAATCTCAAAGGCATAGTCAAGCATGTCACTACGAACCATATCATTATCCGGCCAGTATGATGGGACTTTTTCAATGTCACTACGTTTTTTGCCGCTTCTAATACCTTCTCCTGGCACATAGTGTCTATGAGGCTCAAGGGCTCCGTACCAATAACAGAAGGGTTTGTCCTCAGGTTTTTGATTCAAAAAATCTTTAAAGTTTTCCGTATAATCAATCCTGGATACATTGGTCTTTTCAGGAGGTTCCCGCTTTTTGTCATTAAAGCAAGGACCGGCAGGATTATATTTCCTGCCACCTTCCTTCCAGTGTCCAGGTGCCCAGCCTTTACCTGTATATCCTACAAAATAATTGGCATCTTCCAGGATTTCAGAGAATACAGCGAACTTGTTGGAAAACGTACATACAATATGCCCACAAGCTTCTTCCAATTGCCATGTATACATACCCGTACATATACTGGCACGTGAAGGTGCACATTTTGGATTGGTGGTAAATGCATTACGAAAAAGCGCTCCTGTCTTAGCAACCCAATCAAAGTTCGGCGTATTTACAAAACTATGTCCACAGGCATTCATGTGCGAAGCATCATCTGCAATTGCAAACAAAATGTTGGGGCGTTTGTCACTGTTCATTTGACTCACTTCTCCTTTATCCCAATATACAAATATTATTCACAAGCAAGTTTTTTCAAAATCGCTAGTTTGTTATATAGATAATGAGAAAAATCTACATCAGGTTCAAGATAATGTACTATTTCCTGTCTCATTTTCTTTACCTGTTCAGGATGTTCCTCAGCAATATTTATGTTTTCACCCGGATCCTCAAAAAGGTCAAAAAGAGAATGATCCCAACTAACGTCAGAGTATGTATAAAAAGAATATTTATACTGTTTGCTAACATTGCATATTCCCCACTCGCATCCTCCCTCTGTTTCAATAAAAACCCTATCGTTTTCAGGAATCATACCGTAAGCCATATCAATCAGATTTGCATGACGATAAGGAAGGTATTTTTTTGCCATGGGATGTTCCAGCAATTCTACGCATGTAGTAAATAAATCCTGCAAAGACACAACTTCTTCAACTTTGACTCCCGCCGGGAGACCATTAGGCCATGTCATGATTAAAGGCACATGTGAAGACTCTTCATAAAAGTTAGACTTCAAATAAAGCCCATGATTTCCTATCATTTCACCATGATCGGCTGTACATATAAGTAAAGTATCATCCCACATATCATTTTGTTTCAAGGCTTCTATTAGCTTACCCAGATTATTGTCAATATGGCTAATATCACCATAAAAAACCGATAGGTTTTTTCATAACTATCCTACTCCTTCATAAAGTAATCATATTTGTCCCGAAATAATTACAGGCTCCTTTTCTCCTGCTTCCACCATTTTACGTTTAAGTATTTCAGCAAGTTGTTTGGATATTTCCCTGTATTCCTTGTTTCCTACAAGATTGTTTTTCTCATAGGGATCTGTTTCAAGGTCGTATAAGTACTGCTGCTCCGTTAAACATATGCCCGTCATAACCGTGGGAAGTGAATTCCAATAAATCAAAAGCAATCCAATAATCTTTGTATCCACCCCGTCTTTTGGGAGGTATGGGCTTTGTCTGAATTTTTAATTGGTCATAATTATATGCCTTATGTACAGACATGTGAATGTATTTAATCTATAAAAACCTGTGCAAAATCTATCTATGTTAAAACTGGTAAATGCAACTCCAGAAGCAGATGCATATGTATTATGTCGCTCCCACTTTGCATCGTTTTAATATAATACTGTGTAAATAAAAATACTCCCCTGATTGTGAATTGGATATTTATCAACCTATAAAATAAGGACAAACCCATGACATATGGATAATAATATATGTCATGGGTTTGTCCCTATGCTCATTGCAGTCATTCGTTTCGTATTCCTGCATCTACGCAGATGTTTCCGATTGCTCTTTTGTCAGTCCACTCCATTTACCGCATCGATCTCCCCAGCGCGCTACCGGCTCGCCGTTGGAAAGGATTTCAATGACTTCACACCTATTGGAACAATCCTGGCATTCAAAGCTCTTGGCTTTATACTCCCTGTTTACCAGTTCAAATCCGTAAAAATGCGTCGTACCGGTCTTCTTCACTTCTTCTTTTGCCAAAATCGCTGCTCCTAATGCACCCATTACATCAAAATGCTCCGGGATCATCACCTTTTTGCCAAACTCTCTTTCAAAAGCTGCAACAATCCCCACGTTGGCTGCAACACCCCCCTGAAATAAAATAGAATCTTTGATTTCTTTTCCTTTGCCCAGATTGTTTAAATAATTTCTGACCAAAGCTTCACATAAACCATTAATAATATCCTCAATATTTTGACCTGTCTGCTGTTTGTGAATCATGTCCGATTCCGCAAACACTGCACATCTTCCCGCAATTCTTACGGAAGATTTCGATTGCAGCGCATAGCTTCCGAAGGCCTCTATCGGAATGTTCAATCGTGCTGCCTGGCGGTCGAGAAAAGAACCTGTCCCGGCCGCACATACCGTATTCATGGCAAAGTCATAGACAATACCCTCTCGAATAATAATGATTTTGGAATCCTGTCCTCCTATTTCCAATATGGTTCTCGCATCGGGGCAGTGATTTAATGCGGCAACCGCGTGGGCAGTGATTTCATTTTTGACGACATCGGCTCCCACCATCACCGATGCAAGCTGTCTGCCGCTTCCGGTGGTGCCAACCCCTCCAATCCTAAAATCCGTTTTAACAGTTTGTTTTAACATTGCCAATGCCTCTTTTAGAGACTTAATAGGCTGTCCCTGCGTCCTGACATATAACTTTTTATATACGTTTGCATGTTCGTCCAGCAGTACCAGGTTCGTACTCACCGAACCTACATCAATTCCCAGATAAAATGTATTCATTGGAATGTGCTTTTTCCTCCTTTCTCCTGGCCAGCATATCAACAAAAGCTTCAATCCTCGTTTTATATCCCGCTTCCCCTGTTAATTCGTCGATAATCAGCGTCAATATGGGAATATCCAGTTCATTACTGATAGTGGGCAGGATGCTTTGTGCCACAATTTCAGGCATGCAGGTAAAAGGATAGAGCTGGACAATGCCGTCATATCCTTGCTGTGCATACAGTACGCTATTCCCGATGGTCTCCCATGCATGTCCCCCGATCATTGTGTTCATATAAGGCGGGGCTGCTTTTTCATAAGGTCTGTTTTTCTTTAAATGCAGTGCCTGCTTGATCATATGCTCCACAATCCAGTTGCTGAGCGTTAATGAACGGTCTACCTCAATGCCCATATTCCCCAGCATTTGCTCAATGTTAAAATTGGTAAACGGTTCAATCAGCGTATAAATTTCACCCACAATACCAATCTTTAAAACCCGGACGGAACGATCGATTTCGATTGCTTCCAATTCTTTCTGTGTTTCACGAATGAGCTTGATAATACTTTTGGCACCCTTCACTTTCATGACTTGATGATGAAATTTTTTCATCATCCAATCGGTTTTTCCTTTTACCGCTTCACGGGCCCTTATCTGAAAAGACAGCTTATCCAATTCATCTAATGCGATAGAGATTTTTGTAGCTTTTTGAACTGCTTTTGCAGCTTGCAGCAAGCTTTTTCTACCGATTAATGTTCGCAATCTTCTTAAAAATTCTTTAATACCGCCATTCGGCAGTTCCAGCACCAAAAATTCTACATTGTAGCCCAGATCTTTCAAAATTTCTTTTTGTACTTCACCGTAGTAGCCAAACCTGCAAGGCCCGCATCCGCCGGCCATCACAATGGTATCCGCCCCCTGCTCGATACTTTCAATAAAGTTGCCGATATTTATTTTTAACGGCAGGCAGGCCAATTCCGGGGCGTACTTTGTACCCAGCTCAAGGGTCCGCTTACTGCACGCCGGCGGTATTATATAATCAACCTCCAACGTTTCAAAAAGGGCCTTTACAATGATACTTACATTACCCATGTGCGGAAATGTTGCTTTCATTTCTTTTCCTCCATCTAATCATATCGATAAATGCTTCAAGGCGTGTATTAAAACCTGCTTCACCGGAATGTTCATCTAAAGTTAAAAGAGAAAAGGGGATATTTGTTTCTCTTCGAACCTTTCTTTCACACAAATCGGAAACAAGTGCATCTATACCGCATCCAAAAGACATCAAGTAGATAATGCCGTCAATATCCTTTCTGTCTAACAAATGCAGTACGGCACCCATCAACCTTTCGCCGAAAGTCCAAAACATCTTTTTCGGCAGGAGATCGGTCTTGTGTTGTATCACATCATCGGACAAAAACTCCGGCGTAATAACCTTGATCCCTTCCTGATGCAATTTTGCAATAATGTCCATACTCATATGCCGGTCATATATATTATAGACATGTCCGATCAACGCAATACATAAATCTCCATTATGCTTGCGGAGCATTTTTTGTCCTTCGATGATTTCAGTCGGATACTTGCCCTTTCTCACCTCTTGTATAAACGTATCATGTTCATGTAAAGCCTTTTCATAAGCCTTGCTTATCTCTTTCCTGTTATTTGTAAATACTTGTCCTACCTCTTTAAAAGCATGGGCCAATTGAGACCTTGTTTTTCTCAAATTCACTTCCGTATCGATGATTGGCGGCAACCCCTTGATAGAGTATTTTATCATTTCGGGTAAACCGCAAAATTTCGGACATATGTATTCTCCTTTTGCCACACTCTTGAGTCTGGGGATAAAGAGATAGTCCACTTTATCTTTCAAATTGACGACATGTCCATGGAATAGCTTTACGGGCAAGCAAGCCTCATCCACACTGCAGTTAATGCCGTCATTCAATATGGGCTTGGTTGTTTTGTCCGACAGAACCACCCGTACACCCAGTTCTTCAAAAAAGGCCTTCCACATAGGGTAGTATTCATAATACACGAGGGCCCTAGGAATGCCGACTCTTACTTCCATTTTTTCACCACTTTTCCGTAATCATTCCGCTTGGTCATTCTACAAGGTAAAATGGACTCAAGGCAAAAAGCTTGATATTTTTTCGATTTTATCTTTTAATATTATGGGTTTAAATTATCTTTTTTATAACTGTTGTTTCACAAAAAAAAAGACACCCCCAACATCATTGGGTGTATCTTTTTTTATGGGACTTTACGCTTCATCTTCTTCTACAAAATCAAATTCATCTTCCATACGGGTCTTAAATTCTTCGAATACCTCGGTAAGCTCGCCTTCATCTTCAATGGGAACCAATATGTCTTCTCCCTCTTCGTCTTGTTCAACTCTTAAGATAACAACCTGGCCTTCTCCCTCTTCATTGTCTTCTAAAGGAAGCAAAATTACATAGTCATTTTCATTTGCTTCAATCGTATCAAGATGCTGGAACTCCACTTCTTCGCCGTTTTCATCCACCAGTACTACTATGTCATCTCTTTCTTCCGTCATAATCTTCACCTCGTATCTCATTTTATACTACCTATATTGAACTGTCAATCATTCTTTTCTCGTACTAAAGATAATCAGCTTTAAAACTTAAAATACTATTTACACACAGGGCGTTTTAAAAAATACATTA
>JAKSBV010000458.1 GCA_022360955.1 Bacillota bacterium | reverse complement strand
GAAGGAGATATCGTAACGGTGATGGGCACCACGGATGTGGGTGTTTTTGAAGCCAGTACGATTGTAGTGATTAGCAGGTAGTTTGTTAGTGGGTAGTGGGTGGTTGGTAGTGGGTAGAGTAAGTAGAGAGTGTTGGGTTAGATATATGGTATAGTGGGTTGATGTGAGAGAATTGTTGTTGTTTATAGGGGAGCTGCATAGGTTGTTCTATTGGGAGCTTTAAGTGAATATATTATCAATAAATAGTCTATCTCTAATGAGATAGGCTATTTTTACGGTTTTTAGAGTATTGGGGGCCTGATATGGAAGATAAAAAGGGTTTCCAACGCCGGACTAAATCCTATGAGGTGAAAGCAATTGTATAAAAAGATATTCAAAAAAGCAATAATGATAGCCGGGCTTATGGTCATGATTATCCTATTGCTGCATGCTGCCCGACTATATGATGCAATAGCAGGAAAAGATGTGTACAATACCTACCGTATTGATGCTGTTTTTGACGATGTGTCAATGCAGCTGGTCTGCACACAGACCTTTGAATATACCAATACTGAAAAAGAAGCATTGGCCGAGCTGTATTTTCACCTGTACCCCAATGCCTTTAAGAGGCAAGATCAAGTACCCATTGCAGCCGAAGAATTTACGATAGCCTATCCGAAAGGATTTTCAGCAGGATACATAGATATAAAAGAAATAAAAGTAAATGGTGAAGCTGTCTCCTATACAATTCAGAAATCCATGGAAACCATTTTAAACATAGAATTGCCTCACAAACTAAAACCTCATCGCTCGGCGGACATCTTCATCCGCTATGTTGTTCGGCTGCCCCGCTGCCAAAACAGGTTCGGTTACGGTGACAACAGTGTTAATGTTACCCATTGGTATCCTATTTTATCCGTATATGATGAGAATGGTTGGAATCTGGACCCTTATTATCCGATCGGTGATCCTTTTTACAGCGATATTTCGGATTATAGGGTTAGTATTACGCTTCCCGAGCAATATGTGATAGCGCATACGGGGAAACTTGAAGATCGAATAATAGAAGGAGACCATATCCGTTATGCTATTCGTGCAGATAAAGTGAGAGACTTTGCCTGGTTTATATCACCCTGCTATGAAGTTATTGAAAATAGGGTAGGGGATACGAACCTTAAAAGCTATCATTATTCGGCAAACGGGATAAAAGCTCTTGAAATCGCCACCAAAGCGCTGATAACCTTCAATAAATTGTATGGGCAGTATCCATATGAAAATTTATCCATCGTAGAATCCGATTTTTACGTGGGCGGGATGGAATATCCGCAAATAGTACAAATTGACAGCAGTACCTATCAATTTTCAAATACGGATGCTAACCGGGTTTTTAACAGTTGTATGCATAACAGCAATACGGAAAGCGGCTTTTCTTATAATGAAGATGCATTATGGTTAGAATATTTGATAGTGCACGAAATAGCGCACCAATGGTGGTATGGTATCGTAGGCAATAATCAGGTGAAAGAACCGTGGCTGGATGAAGCATTAACCGAGTACTCCACCATTTTATATTTTGAAAAAAATGATGGCAAAGAAAAACGTAACGCAATATGGGATATATTCATAAGAAGTAATATAGAGCGATATAAGCCAAAACACAATATGCCGGATACCGCCAACAGGCCTATCAATGATTTTGAAAGCTGGCGGGAGTATTCTGCGACGGTATACAGCCAGGGGGCATTGGTGCATCACGAATTGAGACAAATGATGGGTGATGCAGGATATTTTGCCTTGTTAAGAAAATATTACGAGAGATATCAATATAAGAATGCGAAAATCAAAGATTTTATGGCATTAGCATCGGAAGTTGCCAAAAAGGATTTGGAAAATTTTTTTGCAAAAAGACTGAGAGTGTGGTATAAATAAAGACAGCGCATTTTAAACCTAACAATGCAATTGAAGAAACAACGATGGCTCTACGCTATTTGTTCAAATAAATTTGAGTTAAAGTGTGAGAGCCGGAATAAGTGTAAAAAAAATATTAATATTTTGTAAAAAAAATTTAATATTTTAGCAGGAATTTTTGAATAAATGTAGAATCTAATATGTATTGTAATAATTGCGTAATAGTTTTTTAACAAAGAATGATATTTGCAAATATTTTGCATATAATGTAATATAGAGGTTATTATGGTTGTTTTGGAGTTTAAATTTGGGTGTTCGGAGCGAAAAACCTAAACATAGATAAACAGGTTAGTATCGTGTAGAAGCTTCTTCGTCTAAAATAGTTTTTAGCAAGAAGACAATAGGAGGTGTGTATGCCTGTGTCTGCGAAAAGCAGTGCTTATATGGAAGAATTCGATAGGGCCAATAAAAAGAAGAGTACGTCTTTCAAGAGAAGTTGCATTGCAGTACCGCAAGTGAATATTCCTAAAACCAAAATCGGACCTACTACTTGGGAAAAGGAACAAAATGCCTTGCAAAAAGAAAAAGCATTCAACATAACAAAAAGCATTATTGTCGTTGTGTTAGTCGTAGTTGCGGTGATTACCAGTATACTGGCGTACATGGAACATAAGCGCTATAAGCCGGCGGTCAAAGTTTATGTCGGCGGGAACTTGATAGGGATTGTACGTAGTGAGCAGGAATTTTATGAATACATGGCGAAAGTCAAGAATGAGTTAAGTATGTATCTGGAGAACGATGTTCTCATTGAACAGACGCCTATTTATCAAGATACGAAAGTAAAAGAAGAATTTTTCACACCACCGGAACGGGTGGAGAAAAATTTAAGAAATATCGTAGACATTTCGGTCGGGGCCTATGTCATTACAGTGAACGGCAAACAGATGGGGTTTTTAAAAGAGAGAGAAACGGCCGATGCCATCCTTGAAGAATTGAAGGCACCCTTTGTGCCGGAAGATTCGAGCATAAAAATTGGATTTACGAAGGACGTGCAGGTGAAGAAGGAGTATGTAAAGGTAGGTAAAATACAGAATCGGGAGGAAGTAGTGAACGCATTGTCCGCGTTGGAGGAAGAAATTAAAACCTATAAGGTTAAGCAAAATGATACGTTATGGGATATTGCGCTGGATTATAAAATACCTGTGGAAGAAATTGCGCGGATCAATCCTGAAATTTCGGAAAATATACATCCCGGTGACGAAATAAAATTAAATGTACCGAAGCCGTTTCTGGGTATAGAGACAAGGGAAAAGGTTGTATATAACGAGGATATTCCTTTTGAAATAAAAGAAGTGGATGATCCCGATTTATATAAAGGCAGGAGAACAATTGTAGAAAAAGGATTAAATGGAGAGAAAAAGGTTGAAGCAGAAATTATAAGAGTCAATGGGATAGAAAACGGCAAGGAAGTCATAAAGGAGTTGGTTTTGGCACAGCCCAAGACCCAGACGGAAAAAGTGGGTACAAAACCTGTACCGCCCAAATACGGTACCGGTTCCTTTAGACGCCCGCTGTATGGGACGCTTACATCGAGATTTGGCATGCGCTGGGGCAGAATGCATACCGGTATTGATATTTCAGGAAATGTCGGGGTTCCGATTTATGCTGCGGACGGCGGGAAGGTCATATTTGCAGGATGGATGGGAAATTATGGTTATCTGGTTAAGGTTCATCATGATAATGAGTACGTCACATACTATGCTCATTGCAGTAAGATCTTAGTCAAAACAGGACAAAGGGTTGCCAAAGGAGAAGTGATTGCTAAAGTGGGTAATACAGGAAGAAGCCAAGGGCCGCATTTGCATTTTGAAGTGCGCAAAAACGGCTCACCTGAAAATCCTTTAAAATATGTACCCTAGGAGAAAGGGAAAAGCATAAAACCAGTCTTCCGTAATAATCCGGAAGACTGGTTTTTAGTCTTGGAATAATTTTATTCAATTAGAAATTTATACACCCTAGTCACAAAATTCCACTTCCAATGAAATACCATTTTTGCTATAATAAAAATAGGGGTGTTTTTTTGTGAGGATTGCTGCAAATAGAAGATCCACTGTAGGTGTTGCAGTGGTTATTTTTATGTTACTGCTGGCCAATCATTTTATGCTGATTCGAAATACAGCCTATAATTTATGCGTACAGAGCATCAAAGTCAAAAGCTTGTACGACGTAAGAGATTACGTTGCCTATGAAACGCAGCATTTTAGGATAAAATACACGTTGGAAGACAGGGATATTGTATCGGTTGTGGCCGATACGATTGAAAAAGATTTTAAATCAGTCACGCAGAGACTCCGCCATACATTTGACAGGAAAGTACAGATCATTATTTATCCCAATCTTGAAACCATGAGGAGGAAACTAAAGCTTTTGCCTCAAGACCGTCCTATGGGGATTTATTATGGAGGAATTTTGCACATATTATCGCCGAAAATATGGATCAGAGACGCTGGCACCGAAGAAATAAGACGGGAGTTTGCACAGCAGGGTCCGATGATACACGAACTCGTTCATCTGATAGTAGACCAAAAAGCCCATGGTAATTTTCCCCTGTGGTTTACGGAGGGGATTGCGTTATATTATGAATACCGGTTCACAGGCTATGAATGGAGAAAGGACTTGTCCGAACAGGGCTCCTATTATACGCTGCATGAATTAACACACTATTTTGACAGTATAGATATAGATGTTGCTTATCGGCGCAGCTTTGAAATCATCGAACAAATTGTTGAGAGGCATGGCGAACAGAAGTTATTATATTTATTAGATGAACTTGGCAAAGGAGAAATAGGAATGTACGGTCAGATTACACTTGAAAGTGTTATAAATAATTTGATACAATAGAACAAAGTTAGGATTTCGGAGCCGAAAAGTTCCGTTCCTTGTTAAAGGGAGGGCAATATGGAGAGAAAAATTTTGGTCGTAGACGATGAGAAACCTATTGTAGATATAGTTAAATTTAATTTGAAAAAAGAAGGGTATACTGTGCTTGAGGCCTATAATGGCGAAGATGCGGTTAATAAGGCGCTCAATGAAAATCCGGACCTTATATTGCTGGATGTTATGCTGCCTAAAATGGATGGTTTTGCGGTCTGTAAGACGCTAAGGGCGAAAATGTCCACGCCTATCTTAATGCTTACGGCCCGTGAAGAAGAAGTGGATAAAGTTTTGGGACTGGAACTGGGGGCCGATGACTATATCACCAAACCTTTTAGTGTCCGAGAGCTTATGGCAAGAGTGAAAGCAAATCTCCGAAGAGTTCATGTTGAAGGGACGAGCGAGTATTCCCGGAACGACTATATACAATCGGGAAAACTATTTGTTGATATTGAGCGGTATGAAGTGAAAAAAGACGGTAAGGTATTGGAACTCACCCTTAGAGAGTTCGAGCTTCTTAAATTTCTTGCCACGCAGCCGAGCAGAATATTCTCAAGAGAAAGCCTGCTTGAAAAAGTATGGGGCTATGAATATTACGGAGATGTCCGTACCGTAGATGTAACTGTCAGAAGATTAAGAGAAAAAATAGAAGATGCTCCGAGCAGCCCCGAATATATAGTTACCAAAAGAGGCGTAGGCTATTACTTTAATAAAAATTAGTGAGGAGTGGGTGGTGGGGAGTGGGGAGTAGCAAAACTTAAAGATTTGGATGTAATTTTACTCCCCACTCCCCATTTTCCACTCTCCGACTTATAAGGATGGTAAGGTATGACGAAGAGTATACAATGGAAATTGGTAATCATGTTTGTATTGCTTGTCATCTCCGTAATGATCGTAATGGGTACTTATCTGTTAAATAGTATTACTAATTTCTATCATGAAGAGTTTATAGATCAAATGGATCGCGTATTTCAAAAAGAAGATTTTCATCTCGCTGCAGCAACGGCGAATACCTTAGAAGAGAAATTAAAATTATTTATCGGGCAATTGGGGATAGACAGTTATAGAGATTATTATATTTTAAATAGCCTGGGCGGCTACATGACAGGCTCCAGACAGCCTACGGTCAATCTTGAACCTACCCCCAATATTATCAGTGCAATGGCCGGGCAGATAGGCAAGGAAGTTACGCCTAATGATGATTATATAGATTATGCGGTGCCGATCTTTTTTGAAAACTCCCAAGGCAATGTAAAATATGTTATCTATATTCGAGATACTAAAGAAGAATTAAAAAGTATGACATCGGAAATCAATTTTATCATCATTTCCGCCTTGTTTTTCGGACTTATGATTTCAATAGGCCTAGGCTTTTTGCTTTCGAATACGATTACGACGCCTATAGCCGTTTTAACCCGAAAAGCGGAAAAAATGGCTGCGGGAGATTTTGAGCATACCATAGAGGTCAAATCAAAAGATGAGATTGGTAAATTGACAAATGCTTTTAATAATATGGCAGCAGCCTTAAAAAAGAATTTAGAAAAAATAGCCAGTGAAAAAAACAAGATGGAAGCCATCTTTCTACATATGACCGATGGTATTATGGCCTTTAACCTTGAGGGGGCAATTATTCACATTAATCTGGCCGCAAAAAGAATGTTAGGCTTTAAAGAGGATCGGACGATTCACTTTGATGACTATTTTAAAAAGGTGGATGCCTCCATTACACTGGGTGATTTGATATATCTTGACCATACGAATACCCTCGAAAGACAATTGGAGATTAACGGACTGCACTTGAAGGCCTTTTTTGTTACATTTAAGCTGGAACAGAACAAACCCGGGGGCGTAGTTGTAGTACTCCAGGATGTTACGGAACAGCAAAAGCTTGAAGGGGTAAGGCGTGAATTTGTAGCCAATGTATCCCACGAATTGAAAACACCGCTTACGTCTATTAAAAGCTATGCCGAGACCCTTCTCGGGGGAGCGTTGGATGACAGAGAAACGGCGACCCATTTTTTGAATGTCATTAACAATGAATCGGATAGAATGACGAGGCTGGTAAGAGATTTGCTGGTCCTGTCGCGATTGGATTATGAGCAGACAGAGTGGAAAAAAGCATTATTCAGCCTGCCGCTGTTAATTGAAGAAGTAACAGAGAAATTATCTCTTTCGGCGAAAAGCAGAAATCACCGTCTGACCTTTGCGTTAACGAATGAAACACCGGAGATTTATGCCGATAGAGACAAGATCGAGCAGGTGCTTATGAACATTGTGTCAAATGCCATTAAATATACGCCGGAGGGCGGCGAAATATCGATTTTTGCCGGGTGTATATACAATGAAGTGTATATTAAAATTAAAGATAACGGCATAGGCATTCCCAAAGCAGACCTTTCCAGAATTTTTGAAAGGTTCTATAGGGTCGATAAGGCGCGCTCTCGAGAATTAGGCGGTACGGGTTTAGGGTTGGCGATCGCGCGTGAAATTGTGACGGC
This sequence comes from Bacillota bacterium, assembly GCA_022360955.1. Taxonomy (GTDB): domain Bacteria; phylum Bacillota; class Clostridia; order SK-Y3; family SK-Y3; genus JAKSBV01. Next base: position 23,325 of record JAKSBV010000458.1, on the reverse strand, counting down.
ACATGATGGAACCATTGACATCAACAGTGAACAGGACCAAGGTACGGAAATCGTTATCAAGATTCCGGCACCCGCTCAATAAGATGTAAATTTTTCTTAAATACCGTGTAATCTATCTGTAACAATTATAATATATAATTAATATAAATATACTATACTATAATAGAGTATTATTATAGGTTTTCAAGAGTTTTTCGTATATTGCGTTTGAAGGTGGGGGGAAGAAGATGTTTAAGCGTTTATCTGTTATCTTAACCATAGTAGCGGCCATGCTATTTTTACCCGTTGTTAGTCTGGCAGCGCCCGATAAGCTTGAGGCAGATGCGCAAGGTACTGTGACGGGATTGATTGAGCTTTCCAATTTTACGGGTGAAGAGATTACGACCTATGAAAAAAGTTACATACTTTCCGGTTCGGGAAAAGAAAAGGTAATTATAACGGTATATGCATATGACGATACACTGGGGTTCCGAAAAGTTAAAATCGTACCGGAAGATAATGAAGAAGATACTGCGGCAGGAACTGCAGATAAAGATACCGCAATCGTTCATGATATGTACACAGGTATAGAGGCCGATTCAAATACGGTTACGGACGCAGATACAAATACGGACAGTGATATAAGCGTTCAGGCGGATACAATTAAAGAGGTTATAACGGATGCCGACACGGATACAGGTCAAATAAAGGACCTGTCATGGCAAATAGGGGCATCGGGACGGTTTTCTCAAGAGCTTGAATTAACGGAAGGGAAGAATACATTTGCCCTTTATGCCGAAAAGGATACAGAAACATTTGAAATTATAAAAATGGACATTACACTGCTTCAAAAGGATGTCTTGACCAAAATTAAAGACATCACCGTTGACATCAAAGAGGAATTGAAGAAATTGGTTCCTGACGGTCAGGAACGTTAGGAGATAGATGAACGTGGCTAAAGATAAACTCAAGACCTTTATGCTTATTTTCCTTGTAAGTGTCAGCCTATTTTTTACCAAGCAAATATGGTTCAGTGAAAAATTATGGTCTTCGGACTATAATTTTTTTGCTAAATGGGAAAGCAATACCTTGCTGCGGTCTGTCTTTAACAGGGTAGGCGGCGGAAATAGCCAACGCCTGAAAACGGATGTATCGAAAGAACGGATACTTAATCCGCAGAAATTTGTTGTAAACATCGGCGGGAAAAAAGCGATATTCAGGCAAGACGACCGTCTTTATGACCAGATGAATGGAGTTATTAAAGATATCTATACGGAGTTGTTGGAGAATACCCGTCAGCTGAATCCGCGAACGGTGGACGAAGAAGAATGGTTTGAGGTGTTGAGGTCAAAGTCCTTATACGCCTATATTGATTTCGGTATTGTATGCAATATCGATGTGTTGGGACAGATATTGGGGATAGAAAATACGCAGCTGGCTAATCATGTGCAAAATTTTAGAGAATCGATCATCGTACCCGGTGACAGCATATCCGATGATATTGTCATCTATATCAGAGAAGCTAAAAATATAGATGACCCCAGTGACGATGTGTTCAGCAGGATTAATTTCATCTATGATAAGACAAAATTCGGTACTTTAAAGGAGCTTGAGGACAATGATTTTCCCCGGTATACTTTTTCCTTTGAACAAGAGTTTCACAGGCAAAAAGCCACCAGTCAAGTGGTCATAGCGCCCCATGTGTTAATACCAAGCAGCAGGCAGTATTTGCCCATCCTTCAAAGTTATAATATGTTAGATATAGAGAATGACCGGCAGGTCGAAAATATTTTGGAAGCTTTTGATTATAGCACGAATACGCTTAGGCAGTACAGGGAAGCAGACGGTACGCTTTTATATGTGGAAAACAGCAGCAAGCTCAATATTTATCCCGACGGACGGGTGGAATATAAAGCGGTTGAAGCAGGCAAAGGCCTAAAACTCAAAGAAGAAACCGGGGTTCCCACGCTTCATGATTCGCTGCGCATGGCCATGGAGCTCATGGAGCAAGTAGGTCTGTTGAACCATTCGCTCCATCTCACCTCCCATTTGGTGGAGAATGGGGAGGAGCCGGGAGCATATACTTTTAACTTCGGTTACTTTTATAACGGTTATCCCATTACCATGATTCGGAACAATAAACCAATAGACAACCCGGTACAAATAAAGATTGTAAATGGAACGCTGCAATACTACTATCAATATGCAAGGGAATATATGGGGATCAATGGAATGTACTCCAATGTTTCTATGTTAAATGCTGTAGACGGTGCATACGGTGCATATGAGCAGGATGCCGGTGACGCCGGAAAGCAAATGGATATTACTAATATTACGCTGAGGTATTTTGACAAAGGAAACGAAACGAAGCTATTGCCTAAATGGAGCATATCCGTGAAAGATGTGAAAGATACTTATGTAGTCCCTGCGGTTAAATAAGATTTGTAATAGATTTGAGGGATTGGTATGTATTGGTCTAGAGTTAAAACAATACTGATCGTATTGTTTCTATGCATTAATATTTTTTTATTGATTAATATGATGATTACTGTCAATCGTACCATAGTGATTAGTACGGAGACGGTACGCAACACTATTGAAGTGCTGCAAAAAAACGATATAACGATAAAGGCTGAGGATATTCCCACAAAGATAGAGCAGCTCTCCAAGCTGGAAATTGATAATGCGATACAGGATACCGATAATTTCGCCGAAAAAGTACTTGGGAAAGGCTTTGACAAGCAAAAGGCAGAAGGTACAAACATCTATGAGCTGGGTACTGCAACGCTGAAAATAACAGGCTGTGAATTTATATATACAAATACCGCAGCGGCACCAGAGCTTTCAGTGCTGAATGCCGACACAGCGGAGCAATATTGCAAAAAATTGTTGAAAAGATGGGGACTGAACATAGAAAACCTTGTATTATCCGATACGGAACAGAAAAAAGATGATACGTATCTTCTGACTTTTCAGTATAAATACAGGGACAAAAATATATATATTAACCAGGATAACGGCATTAAGATAGAATTGTCGTCCGAAGGGTCTATTTTCCTTAAGGGTTATGCGCTGGCACCTCGCAAACTTGTTTCGGAAAAGGTACCCGGCCGGCAAGCCACCAGTATTTTGATAGAATTTATTAGAGATCCGAGCAGGCCGAAAGATCAGGAAATGACGATTACCGATTTTTGTATCGGCTATTATATTGATACAAAGAGGGATATTATAGATTTCACCTATGTAAAAGTTTCACCGGTGTGGAGAGTGATGACCGATGACGGAAGGGTGTACTATTACGATGCCGTAAGGTCTGTAGAAAAATCCGTAAAATGAGTAATGTATTTTTTAAAACGCTCTTGTTCAAATTTATTTATAGGTTTACAGTGCGCTATCTTTAATGGTATAATGAAAACAACAAAAGGAGTAAAGGTAGGTGCCGGCATTGGAGAAACTTGTTGTGACTGGCGGCAATAAACTTGTGGGGGAAGTAACCATAAGTGGTGCAAAGAATGCAGCTGTCGCTGTGATTCCTGCTGCTATTTTAGTAGAAGGTGTGTGCAGAATCGAAAATATTCCTGCAATAAAAGACGTAGCCATTATTATTGAAATGTTAGAGCAACTAGGAGCAATTGTTCAATATATAGATAAAAATACCGTTGAAATTGATTGTACTAAAATACATACTTATACGGCCCCTTATGAAATGGTTATACGAATGAGGGCGTCTTATTATTTGGTAGGAGCGCTGTTAGGGCGCTTTAACAGAGCGAAGGTAGCCTTTCCCGGGGGATGTGATTTTGGCGTAAGGCCGATTGATCAGCATATAAAAGGGTTTGAAGCATTAGGTGTCAAAGTACAGATGAAGCATGGGATCATTCACGCAGCAGCTGATACGTTAAAAGCGACACAGGTATATATGGATGTGGTCAGTGTGGGGGCAACCATTAATTTGATACTTGCTGCGGTAAAAGCGAAAGGGACTACTATTATTGAGAATGCGGCAAAAGAGCCCCATGTTGTGGATCTGGCAAACTTTTTAAATGCAATGGGTGCAAATGTAAAAGGGGCCGGAACCGATGTCATTAAAATTAGAGGTGTAGAGAGATTAACAGGAGGTACATATTCCATCATTCCCGACCAGATTGAGGCAGGAACATTTATGATTGCTGCTGCTGCTGCGGGAGGAGATGTCTTAATAAAAAATGTGATCCCGAAACATTTGGAATCGGTGACTGCAAAGCTTGTAGAAATGAAAGCGAATGTAGAAGAATACGATGATGCGATAAGGGTATCAAGAACCGGGAAGCTTGTCAAAGCAAATGTCAAAACCATACCGTATCCCGGGTTTCCTACAGATTTACAACCGCTTGCAGCGGTTTTACTATGTATGGCCGAAGGAACCAGTACCATTACGGAAGGTGTGTGGGACTCACGCTTTCAATATGTGGACGAGCTCAAACGTATGGGGGCAAAGATTAAAGTAGAAGGACGCATGGCGGTGATAGAAGGAGTAGAGCGCCTATCCGGAGCACCTGTCAAAGCGGTGGATTTGCGCGGTGGTGCCGCAATGGTGATTGCAGGTTTGGTTGGTGAGGGCATTACTGAAATACGGGATTTAAGCCATATAGACCGGGGCTATGAATATTTTGAGGAAAAATTAGCCGGCATTGGAGCAGATATTAGACGTATTTAAGATAGTACCCTTTAAACCTATCAACACATTTGAACAAAATAACGATGGTTCTGCGATTTTTGTTCAAATATAATTTAATTTTAAAGTGTACTATCTATAAAGAGTAAGGGCAAGGCAGGCTGTTATCCGAACAGCCCTATGTTTTGTTCAAATCTACGGAAGAGTCCTAATTTTTTTGTATCTTGGAACTTCGAACTAAAACAACGAAAGGAAAATAACATGATATCATTCTGTTCATTGTTCAGCGGCAGCAGCGGAAATGCAATATATCTTGCGAGTGATAGGACAAAAATATTGATTGATTGTGGAGTAAGCGGCAAGCGAATTGCCGCTTCTTTGACGAATATTGATGTAAAGGCCTCGGAAATTGATGCGATTTTGGTAACCCATGAGCACCGGGACCACGCTTATGCAGTGGGGATCATGTCTCGACGATACGATATCCCTATTTATGCGAATCAACAGACATGGGAAGGCATGCAGCATCTTATCGGAAAAATTAAAGAAGAGAACAGGAGATATCTGTATACCTGCAAGGATTTTTGCATCCAGGATATAGGCATTCATCCTTTTGCCATCCCCCATGACGCTGCAGAGCCGGTGGGATATAATTTTTATATAAACAATAAAAAAGTTACCCTAGCTACGGATATTGGCCATGTAAATAACGAACTTGCGTCCCGTCTTGAAGGCAGTGAAATGGTATTGATTGAGTCCAATCACGATTTGGAAATGCTTAAGTGCGGCCCGTATCCCTATTATCTCAAACAAAGAATTATGGGGGAAAACGGACATCTTTCCAACGAAGCGGCCGGCGAGCTGATAGCCCATATGGTTGAAAAAGGGACAAATCAATTTTTGCTTGGACATTTAAGCAAAGAAAATAATTTTCCCCAACTGGCTTACCAAACCGTATACAATATTCTGCAAAGCAGAGGTATAAAAGTGGGGCAAGATGCCATTATTGAGGTCGCGGAAAGAAACAGCACAAGCAAGGTGTATCGTTTTTAACGCCAAGTGCTAGGACCGAACCCCAAACCCCAAACTCCAAACTCCATACTAATAAAGGTGAATGCTATGATCAACATCAAACTCATTACAGTTGGAAAAATAAAAGAAAAATATTTGATGCTCGGTATGGCCGAATACAGTAAGAGATTAACCAAGTACTGTAAAATGGATACGGTTCAAATCAATGATGAAAAGATACCTGAAAAGGCAAGTAAAAAGCAGGAAGAAGGGCTTAAGCACAAAGAGGGACAGAAAATCCTCCCCCATATCAAAAACCACAGCTATGTGATTGCATTGTGTATCGAAGGGCAAACCCTTGATTCGGTGCAGCTCGCAGAAACGATCGGACAGCTGGCGGTTAAAGGCAAGAGTCATATTACTTTTATCATAGGCGGTTCTTTGGGTTTATCCGATGAAGTGAAGGATAGGACCGATCTAAAATTAAGTTTTTCCAAATTAACATTTCCACACCAGTTGATGGGCGTGATGTTGCTGGAACAAATCTATAGGTCTTTTAAGATTTTGAATAACGAGATTTACCATAAATAAGGAAGTGTCAATACATGCGTATTATTGTTTTTAGTGATTCTCACGGAAACATCCGCCGGTGTATAAAGGTCATAGACCGTATAAGAGATGTGGACATGATGATTCATTTGGGAGATGTTTTAACAGATGCGAAAGATTTGCAGGCCCTTTATCCGGATATCCCGGTGGAATATGTTGCGGGAAATAATGATTTTATGCACAGGGCTCCCTACAGCAAAGTGCTGGAGACGGAGGGCAAGAGAATATTGATTACCCACGGACACCTGCATCGTGTGAAGTATGAGTATGATACCATTGTGAATAAAGCTGTTTCGATGAAAGTGGACGGGGTATTATTCGGACATACCCATCAAGGCTATCAAGCATACCATCATGGGATGCTTGTACTCAATCCGGGCAGCATCAGCCTGCCTAATCAGGGAAAGCCTTCCTATGGGGTGATTGAGATTGAAAACGGGAAAATGGGAGCCTGTGTTTGCAATGTGGACTGAAATACAACACCGGAGATAGTGGTGCATATAAACCTAAAAAAACAGAAAAAATCCGAAAAAACGCAAAAAAGATTAATTATGCGACAAAGTTTTACAAAACACGCGCTTTTTTTATGATATAATGTTGTTAATTTGAAAGAAAGGGGGATTCTTATGAAGAAAATGGTAACCTTTATTCGAAAAAACTCCTTATCTATCGTAAGCATAGTAGCAATGCTTGTAGGCCTGGTAGCAGTAGGCACAGCGAGCTGGATTACCTCATATCAGCCTGAGTGCCCTAAAGAACTTCTCAAATAAAGGATGCAGAGCATCCTTTATTTTTGTTTTGATATATCTCAAACTACAAATCACATATTACAGACAAAATGATATACATATACGTAAAAAACTCTTATCGATTACTAAAGTATATTTAAGTTAAATATAAGGAGGCGAAAACATTGGGTACGTTTCAAGCGATCAGTGATAATATCTTTTGCTTTTTGGAAGGTATTATTATATTGTTGTTATTTCTATTAGTGAACAATAAGAAAGATTTCATTAAAAATAATAAGATAAAAACCGTTGTGTTTATTATACTGTATACCCTTTTTTCCAATTGGGCCACCACGTATATACCGGGGGGATTACATAGCGTTTGTATCACAGTTTTTGTGATCATTGTATTAAGTTTTGTTACACAATCCAATGTATATGTCTCTGCCATATCAGTTGCAATTATTTTTATTACAATGTTGCTTGTGGAAATCAGTGTACTTATGGCCGAAATGATTTTTTTTCGTATTGATTTGAACATGATAACCAGTGACCCGACGTTAAAACTATATCATTCGGCTATAATCAAAATATTGCAGATGGGAGCTGCGATTTTATTATTCCGTACAAACATCAGTATATTCAAATTAAACATATTTAAAAAAGAAAATTCACTTCTTTCTTTTGCTATTCTGCAAATATTTATGATGGGTACTTTTATACTCAGTCTCAACTATGTAGTATCCCATCAAACCAATATTGTTCTATACAATATTCTACTATTCGCAATATATATTTTGTTTATCTTCCTAGGTTTTCTTGATTATAGAGAAAGAGAACGCATCCTCAAACTTAAGCATAAATTTGAAGCCCAGGAAGAGTACGTGGAAAATATGGAAACCGTTATGAATATACTTCGCAGGGAAAAGCATGATTTTGCCAACCACCTCAATACTATTTTTGCGATGAGTATGCTGGGAAAACCGGATACAACGGACAAAATACAGATGTATATTAAAAAGCTGACGGACAATTTGACATCCTCCTATCAATTTTTTGATACGGGCAACGATTTTGTAGACGGGCTGCTTGCAGTTAAAAGCAATTTTGCTTTTGAGCATGATATTCATCTGGAGGTGGATATTGAAGAGCCTTTCGGCAGCGTATTGGTAAATGATAGTGACTTAACCAGTATTATGGGCAATATTATAGATAATGCTTTTGAGGCGATTATGGAACAAGGTGACAAGGAAGGGAAAGTGGTTTCTATTTGTACATTTTTGGAGGACAAAGACTATTATCTTTCGATTTCGGACAACGGGCCGATGATTCCAAGGGAAAACATGGATAAAATATTTGAAAACGGTTTTTCTACAAAGACAATAGGTGCAAAAGAACATGGATTCGGTTTGTATATTGTCAAACAGCTTGTCAAAAAGAACCATGGTGAAATCACTGTTAAAAGCTCTCAACAGGAAACGGAGTTTTTAATCAAATTTAGAGCAAGGGGATGTAAAGATGATGAACAAAGCAGCTCAAGCCATTACCAGGGCCATACACAGGGAAAGGCCCAATCTCACGGACTTGCAAATTAAGACCATCCAATTCGGTTTGGAATGTTTGATGGGGGAAGCCATAAAACTGTTCATCTATTTTATTATATTTTATATATTTTCCGCAATACCGTATTTTATGATTGCAATGATTTTTTTTAGTACTATTAGGGTGATTGCGGGAGGCTATCATGAAGAGACATATTGGGGCTGTTTCTTTATAACACTGTTGTTGCTGAGTGCTATTATTATCGTAGGCGCAAAAGTACCTTTAAACACGTATATAAGAATAGCAATGCTCATTGTATCTATTGTACTGGCATGGATTTATGCACCGGTGGATCATCCCAACAAGCCGATTATTAGCAGCCAAAGAAGAAAACGCTTTAAGCATTTATCCGTACTTATTATTGTATTGTTGGGGTCAATAAGCTTCCTATTGCCTATACAGCTTGGGATAACGGCAGTGACAGCAATATTAATGGAAACGGCCACTCTTCCTGTTGGTCATTTAGTTAATTTTCGAAGAAAAGGGGTAGAGGCTGATGAAGATTTTAAAGGGTGAAATTGTACGTAACGATGAAGTACTAAAAGAAGCACAAATGAGGTATAAAGACACGCAGGGTTTTTTTGTAGCACTAGTGAATATATGTGAACAACTGGACGTTGATATTCCCATATGGACCTCGGTGGAAGATAAAAAGCTGGCGAAACAAGGCAAAGTGCTGATACCTGAAGGGAAAAGCAAATTTTTGAGGATATGCACGGAAGCTATGGAATAATAGAACAACATCCCTCGTAGCGGCAATAGTCCGCTAACGCAGGGATGTTTTTTTGTCCTTCTGAAAACATTGTTATTGAAAATAATTCTATTTGGTGTATAATGAATGAGTAGCAAAGTACATTGACGCAGAATATATTGCAGACAGTAGGTGTCGTCAAATGGGCAGTAATCATACATATGCGTATGGCATGTTTATATTGGGTGTAATATGCATTTTAGGCGGTTTTATTTCCCTAAAAGATAATATAACTAATCTTCAAGGCGTCGGGACTATCTTTCTGGGCCTTTTGTTAATCACGCAGTATTTAAAAGCACAGGGACGCGCACCTCAAAGCATCATTCGTATTCTTACATGGGCGGTAATATTCGGATTTTTAATTGTAAATACTATATTAATTTTTAATATGTTGAAATAACTTATTGAGGAATCTTTTAGCGGGAAGCGGGGTGACGGGAGCAGGAGAAAATAAAAATCAGAGACCTCCAAACTCCACACCCCCCACTCCCCACTAAATCAAAACAGGTGAGAAGATGAAAGTTAGTATTTTAAAAACTTTGAAAGATCAAAAAGGACAATATGTTTCCGGTGAAGCATTAAGTAACCGGCTGGGGGTATCCAGAACGGCTATTTGGAAGCATATTGCTGCGTTGCGGGAAGAAGGGCATAGCATTGAATCGTCATCCCGAAAGGGATATAAACTGCTTTCTTCACCGGATATTATTTTAGCGGAAGAAATTCAAGCAGAGCTGGCCACAGGGGTTTTTGGCAGAGAAATGATCTATATGGATACCGTTTCATCTACAAATACGGTTGCTAAGGAAAAGGCAGCAGAGAATTACCCGGAGGGAACGGTGGTAATCGCCAACCATCAAACAGCAGGCAAAGGCAGGCTTGGAAGGAAGTGGGAATCTGCAAGGGGTACAGGGGTCTGGATGTCAGTTATTTTACGTCCTGATATTACTCCGGCCCAGGCGCCGCTCATTACTATTTTTGCCGCACTGGCGGTTGCTCGTGTTTTGGAGCAGGTAACCGGTGTCAAGCCAGGTGTCAAATGGCCTAACGATATTGTTTATCATAAAGCAAAGGTTTGTGGGATACTGACTGAAATGAGCGCAGAGATTGAGCAGGTAAACTATGTTGTAGTAGGCATAGGGATTAACGTGCATCATAACATAGAAGACTATCCGGCAGCAATCAGGGAAACGGCAACGTCATTGAAAGCAGTGACCGGGCAGCGGTTTGAGCGGAAGACCATTATAAAAAATGTATTGGAGCAGTTTGAAGAAGTGTATAGAAGTACTCAAGATGCCAAAAAAGAACTTATTGAGGAATATAAGAAGTATTCACTTACCTTGGGCAGCATGGTAAAGGTCACTTCACGCGATGGCATGATAGAGGGAGAAGCTGTTGAGATTACCGACGAAGGAGAATTGATGGTCCGCACGAAAGACGGTACAATGCACACAATATTCTCCGGAGAAGTATCGGTAAGAGGGCTTTATGGGTACGTGTAAGTAGTGTACAGCCGGCAGAGTACAGTTAAAAGTTATTGTTTAGCGCTGAGCGTCTATAAGGATTGGAATATAGACAGCCAACTTTAAGACGCCTTTTGTAAATAGCATTTTTTAGGTTGCAGTTGGTTATCTTTACAGGAAGTAATTGAAGAAATGGAAATATTTCTTGTAAGTTAACCTGCGAGAGAAGGGAGTACGATACTTATGATATTGGTAATAGATGTAGGCAATACCAACACGGTTTTAGGCATTTACAAAGAGAAAGAGCTTGTGGCCTATTGGAGGATGGCAACGGAAAAGGCCCGGACGGCAGATGAGATCGGGATGTTTTGCATGCAGGCCTTTCAGCACGAGCAGATTCGGGTACCGGATATTGAAGCCGTTATTGTTTCGTCCGTCGTTCCTCCTATCATGTATTCTCTCGAACACGCCATTAAAAAATATATAAACATAGAACCTATGGTTGTAGGGCCGGGGATTAAGACGGGGATAAATATTAAGTACGATAATCCTAAAGAAGTAGGTGCAGATAGAATCGTCAACGCTGTTGCCGGCTATGAACGCTATGGGGGTCCGTTGATTATTGTGGATTTTGGTACGGCCACAACTTTCTGTGCGATTTCACAAAAGGGAGAATATATGGGAGGCGTTATATGTCCCGGTATTAAAATTTCTATGGATGCCTTATTCCAGCGGGCCTCTAAACTCCCCAGGATCGAGCTGACAAGGCCGGAACAGGTGATCGGAAAAAACACGGTAGCCAGTATGCAATCAGGCGCAGTATTCGGGTATATGGGCAAGGTAGACTATATCGTTAATCGGATGAAAGAAGAAATGGGCGGAAAGAGTATTAAGGTAATCGCTACAGGCGGCTTGGCCCGATTAATTGCTTCCGAATCTTTGACCATTACGAAAGTTGATTCTCGTCTCACACTTGAAGGACTAAGGATCATATATGAAAGAAACAGAGATTAGGGTACAGTGGAATGAGACGTGGGGACGGTTCGTTTATCCCGTGCGCTTTTTATGGAACTGAGGAACCATCTTCTATACCGTTCCTGAATGGACGTGCGAAATGTTTATAGCAGAATATATCGTTTAATATTTAGCACACTATATATTAAAAGAAAAAGAATGGAGGATGTGAAAAAATGCAGATGGAAAAAGAGGCAATACGATTACACAAAGAATGGCAGGGTAAAATTGAAGTAAAAAGTACTGTAGCGGTTAATAGTGCTAAAGATCTGTCTATAGCCTATACACCGGGTGTAGCAGAACCATGTAAGGAAATCCATCAAGATAAGAATAAGGTGTATGAGTATACCAGAAAGTGGAACCTTGTTGCGGTAGTAACGGATGGTACTGCCGTATTGGGATTGGGGGATATTGGACCGGAAGCCGGTATGCCGGTGATGGAAGGGAAAGCTGTCTTGTTTAAAACATTTGCCGATGTGGATGCTTTTCCGATATGCCTTGATACCAAAGACCCGGAAGAGATCATTAAAACAGTAAAATATTTGGCACCCACTTTTGGCGGCATCAATCTGGAAGATATTTCGGCCCCTCGATGTTTTGAAATAGAAAAAAGACTTAAAGAAGAACTGGATATCCCTGTTTTTCACGATGACCAGCATGGTACTGCCGTGGTTACCCTTGCCGGCATTATCAATGCGTTGAAAATCGTAAATAAAAAGCTTGAGGAATTATCGGTTGTGGTTAATGGGTCGGGCGCTGCAGGCATTGCGATTACAAAATTGCTCCTAAAAATGGGACTCAAAAATGTTGTGTTGTGTGACCGAAGCGGTGCCATCTATGAAGGCAGATCCAACTTAAATGCCCAGAAAGCGGAGATTGCAAAAATCACCAATCAAGAGTTGAAAAAAGGCAGTTTAAAAGATGTTATGGCAGGGACAGATGTGTTTATCGGTGTTTCGGCACCTAATACGGTGACAAAAGAAATGGTACGGTCCATGAATAAAGATGCCGTTATATTTGCCATGGCCAATCCGGTACCGGAAATCTATCCGGAAGAGGCTAGAGCAGCGGGTGCAAAAGTCATAGGTACAGGACGGTCCGATTTTCCTAATCAGGTCAATAATGTGCTTGCTTTTCCAGGCATTTTTAGAGGTGCGCTGGACGTCAGAGCGCGGGATATTAATGACGAGATGAAGATTGCAGCGGCCTATGCCATTGCAGCTTTGATCGGAGATGAGGAATTAACCGAGGAATACGTTATTCCGAAGGCGTTTGACGACAGAGTTGCGCCGGCAGTGGCCGAAGCTGTTAAAAAGGCCGCTAGGGAAACAGGGGTAGCGAGCATTTGATGTTCTCCTGTCTAAAATTTCAAGCAAGGATGGGCTTTCCGGCGTAATGGATGTAAAAAATTTAAATAAATCTCGTTAAATGCCATAGTGCTGAAAATTTAATAAAATATAAGCCTATACAGCCTTATATAGTCATTGAGTATATTTGATTTTTATCTTATAATAATCTTTGTCTACTATATTGAGGGGGCTTAAAAGTGCATAAAGAAATAGTAAAGCGACAAGGCAATACGGTACTTATTATCGTTGGTCTTATTGTCTTGATATTTATTTGTATGACCCTGTTAGAGAATATTTCCGTTGAGAAATATGGGAGTATTGTTGATATGACAGCGGTTGGTCTGCTTACCTTTTTGGCATTTGTGGTATTGAGGTATAAGATTGTTGATTTTAAATATGTGTTAATAGACAAGGATTTAATTTTTAGGAAATTGCTGGGTAACAATGAAACGGTTTTGTTAAATGTAAATATTGCCGATATTTTGATGATTGCGCCTGTCGGCAGTAAAGCTTTTAAACAATATAGACGGGTTGAGAAGACTTATAGACTGAATGCTTCGCTTTTTGGTAAAAATAAGTACTGCGGTATTTTTAACAGAGACGGCAAATATTATAAGTTTACCTTTGAACCCAGTGCAAAGCTAGTAAAATTGTTAAAAAGGAGCATACCTGACAAAGTATTTGAATAATGATATGAAATAGGTTAAAATGGAAATAGCGAAAAAGCTATTTCTATTTTTTTTGAGCCGGGAGATCATACTATGAAAGGTAATATTCCCTTATATCATGCGTTAATCGACTATGTGAAGAAACGCAAACTCTCTTTCCATATGCCGGGACATCAACAGGGAAAAGGCATTCCCCGGCAGTTCAAACGTGATATTTTAAGCATAGACCTTACGGAACTTGACGGGACGGATAATCTTCACGCGCCTGCCGGTCCTATAAGAGAAGCACAGCAAATGGCGTCGGCCGCTTTTGGGGCACAGCATAGTTTTTTGCTGGTAAACGGTGCCACATGCGGCATTCAGGCGATGATAGCGAGTGTTTGCAATCCGGGAGATGTGTTGATAGTGGATAGGAACTGCCACAGCTCAGTCATTTCCGCTCTCATTCTATGCGGTGTAACGCCTAGGTATGTTTATCCGGAATATATACCCGCACTGGGTTTAATAGGGGGAATGAATCCCGGCAGTATTGAAAGTGCACTGAACCGATATCCGGAAGCCAAAGGTGTTATGATCACCAGTCCCACCTATTATGGACTATGTTCCGATTTGTACGCCATAGCTGAAATTGTTCACAGACATGATAAAGTGTTTTTAGTAGATGAAGCCCATGGTGCGCATTTTTGCTTTCATGAAGGGCTTCCGCAGAGTGCACTGCAAGCAAAAGCGGATATGTGTGTACAGGGGGCACACAAGACTTTGCCTGCGCTGACCCAAAGTGCTTTTTTGCATGTGGGCTCCGATAAGGTGGATTTGGAACGATTGAAGAATTGTTTAAGGTTATTTCAGAGCAGCAGCCCCTCCTTTATCCTTATGGCCTATCTTGATATAGGGAGAAGCATTATGGCGGATAACGGACATGCATTATTGGACAAGCAGCTGTATTTGGCGGAGGAATTAAGAAATAGTGTCAATAGGATGGGAAAGGCCTATTGTTTAGGAAAAGAATTAATGGGAAATCATTATATATGTGATATGGATTTGACCCGGGGGGTAATCAATTTCATCCAATCGGGCCTCACAGGATACCGTGCGGCCGATGAATTAAATACAAAGTATGATATTCAAGTAGAAATGGCCGATATATATAATATAGTAAGTATTGTTTCTGCGGCACATAGTGAAGAAAACATGCATTTGTTTGCCAAGGCAATTAATGATATGGCATGCAAGACAGCGCAAAAAGGCCGTATATGCCGTTCAGCGCCTGCCCGTTTTTTTGCCGAATATGCTGTTTCGCCGAGAGAAGCCGCATTTAAGCCGACGGAGACCTTGGAACTCAAAAAGGCCGACAATAGAATTTGTGCCGATACCATTACGTGTTTTCCTCCTGGGATTCCCATTTTGTGTCCCGGAGAGGTGATATCTTATGATATGATTCATTATATTTTAAACCTCAAAGATGATGGCGGTAAAGTATTGGGGATTTCAGACGACCTCAAGATAAGAGTATTAAAAATATAGTAGAATATTTGAGCGGAAAAAGATATAATGATAATAGAGGATAGTGGAAGGGAGGAAAACGAAATGAAGATTGTGTTTGCTATTGTGCATGATGAGGACGGCAATAGTGTGATGAGCGAACTGAATAAAGAGGGTTATTCGGTGACCAAGTTGGCTACAACAGGAGGTTTTTTGAGAGCCGGTAATACTACGCTTCTGGTCGGTGTTGTTGAAGAAAAACTACAGGCTGTGATTGATATCATTAAATCAAAATGCATGGGCAGGAAGCAGATTGTCACTTCTCCCACACCTGCAATGGGAGCAGCAGGGGCATATGTCCCGTATCCTGTTGAGATTGATGTAGGAGGTGCAACGATCTTTGTCGTAGATGTAGAGAGATTTGAAAAAGTTTAGGGGGTGATTTTGTGAAAGTACGTGATGCCCTTAATCAAATGCCGGGTGTTCCGGGCAAGTTGGAAAAGGATGAAAAGAAAGCAACGGTTAAACAGTCGATGTTCGGTACACAGCTTAGAAAAACCGGCGGCAAGCACTATGAAGAGCGTTTGTATGCACTATTGGACGGGATTAATAAGCAAGGGGAACGGTTAGGCGTTAATATAGATATAAAAGAACTTCAAGTATATAAAAAGTTGATATCGGAATTTTTGTATGAGGCAACCAGCAATTCCCATCGGTTCCATAAAGAAAGCTTGTTGGATCGAAGAGGCAGGCATAGAGTGTTTGCTACCATCAAAAAAGTGAACGAAAATTTGGAGGACCTTACCCAAGAGGTGCTGAAGGAAGAAAAGGATAATATTAAAGTGTTGCAAAAGTTAGACGATATAAGAGGGTTGCTGCTGGATATAGTCATATAGTATCCCAGTGCCGGGAGCCATTGAGACATGGAAAATACGCAGTGCATTGTATATAGATTGGGAAGTGTTTGTTTAATATGAATTTTAGTGATATAATAGGGCAGCGACAGGTGATTGACGGCTTGAAAAGCAGTGTAAAAAATAATAGGGTAGGCCATGCGTATATTTTTGAAGGGCCGGCAGGTATTGGGAAACAGACGATAGCCTCTCTTTTTGCTTCGGCTTTAGTGTGCTCGGCAGATCAATCTTCAGGTAAAAAAGCAGGAGAACCCTGTGGGAGCTGCAGAGATTGCATCAAAAGCCGAAGCGGTAATCATCCGGATATTCAAGAGCTCCGCGTCGCATCTTCCAATCGTTCTTCTGCCGGTATTGGCGTTGATATGATAAGGGAACTTCAAAGGGATATCTATGTCAAACCTTATGAAGCGAATAAAAAGATTTATATTATTCCTCGTGCGGAACGCATGACCATACAAGCACAGAATAGTCTGCTGAAAGTACTGGAAGAGCCGCCGGTGTACGGAATGATTATACTCACCGTAGAAAATGCGGCCCGGCTCTTAGAAACGATTTTATCAAGAGCTGTGTTGATCCGATTTCGCATACATCCGCAAAAAGAAGTAGAGGCATTTTTGAGTAAGCATTATCCTGACTTGAAGGATGAAATTCCTGTTTTAGCTGCTTTTTCCGGTGGTATAATCGGTAAAGCGGAAGGAATGGCAACATCGGAAGAGTTTAGAACGATGCGTTGGGATGCTGTCGGTATCATGATGAAGCTATTAAGTGAAAACGAGCTGGATATACTGCAAACAGTGAACTATTTCGTGGAAAATAAACATCTGGTTAATGAAATATTGGATTTTTTATTATCCCTGTTCAGAGACATTATATTTATAAAAGAATTGCATAACGAGAATAGGATCATCAATAGGGATATGAGACCTCAATTAAAAGAATTTTCACAGCGTGTTTTTTCCGGCGCCATAGCAAGTATTATGAATTGTTTGCTAGACACCAAGAAAAAGATAAGCATGAACGTAAACTATACGTTGGCAATCGAAACAATGCTAATGAAAAGTTGGGAGGACATACATGGTAGAAGTAGTAGGCGTGCGATTTAAGAGAGCTGGTAAAATATATTACTTTGACCCTAATACTTTAGATATAAAAAAGGATACCCCTGTGATTGTCGAGACGGCCAGGGGGGTTGAATTCGGACAGACCGTAGTGGCAAAAAAGAAGGTGTCTGAGGAAGAGATTGTGGCACCTTTAAAAAAAGTAATACGTATTGCGACGCCTGAAGATGCCAAGCAAGTAGAACAAAATAAAAGGAAAGAAAAAGAAGCCTTTAGAATTTGTTTGGAAAAAATCAAGAAGCATGACCTGGAGATGAAATTGATTGATGTAGAATACACCTTTGATGGGAACAAAATTTTGTTTTACTTTACTGCAGACGGAAGAGTGGATTTTAGAGAGCTTGTCAAAGATCTGGCGTCCGTTTTTAGAACAAGGATCGAATTACGGCAAATCGGTGTGCGGGATGAGGCAAAAATGTTGGGTGGATTAGGTATTTGCGGAAAGAATTTGTGCTGTGCCACTTTTTTGGATGAATTTGAGCCTGTATCCATCAAGATGGCCAAAGAGCAAAATTTGTCACTGAACCCGATTAAAATTTCGGGTACGTGCGGAAGATTAATGTGCTGCTTGAAATATGAACAGGAGACCTATGAAGGATTGATTCGGAATACCCCTAAAGTAGGTGCCATCGTGTCCACGCCGCAAGGCAAAGGGATTGTGGAAAGTGTAAGCCTCATTAAAGGTACTGTAAGGGTAAAGCTGGACAAAGATAATGAAAATATCCTGCAGATATTTAATGTTTCACAGGTGAAAGTCACAAAAGATGTAGTCATACACAAGGAAGAAATGGGAGAGGATTTAAGCCATCTGGAAGATTGATAAAAAAGTGATGTCTTGCCGGTATTTTTACTAGTTATTTCTTTTTTAACCCCTTTAAAGTCAGTTCATTCAGGGGCCGACTGTAAAGGGGGGCCGTCGGCCCAATCTGTGCATATGATTTACAGGCTGAAATCCGATCACGTTCGAGAGAGCGCCGGATCCTTGAAGTTTTTGCGGAAAGTGAAAAAAAGAGTTTTCAATTTGTCAATATAGTGGTAAAATAAATACGAGATTTTAAGGAGGTGTATAATGATGGCGTTTTTTATCGAAGAGTCTTGTATTAGCTGCGGCGCTTGTGAGCCGGAATGTCCTGTATCATGCATATCACCAGGGGATGACGTATATTTAATTGATGCAGATGCATGTATTGATTGTGGTGCATGTGCGAATGTATGTCCTGTAGATGCTCCTCAACCCAAGTAATAAAAGAAAGCATATAAAAAAGCCTGTGCACTAGCTCAGGTTTTTTTAATGTCAAGGAAATGATTGTTGTTCAACATCCGACTTCCGATTTCGGATGCCGATATGCGGTATGGTGTATGCGCAGGGCGTGATTTCGGAAAGCTAACCATGGAGGCCGTGCAATGAGTAATATACAGCTAAAAGAATGGGAAAGAATTGACGATTTGCAGTATAAAGGGCTGAACATCATCCAGGATACCAGAGGATTTTGCTTTGGAACGGATGCCGTATTGCTGGCAAATTTTGCAGAAATTAAAAAAGGGCATAGCGTAATAGACCTAGGTACGGGGACAGGAATCATCCCTATACTCATTGCGGGTAAAACCCTTGCCGACCACATTGTAGGGCTGGAAATCCAACCGCATATGGCGGAGATGGCGATTAGAAGTGTGATGCTAAATGATTTGCAGCATAAAATAAAGATTATAGAAGGCGATTTGCGCAAAAGTATAGACCTATTTGGGGCAGGTACGTTTGACGCAGTGACCTGCAATCCGCCTTATATGCATGCGGGAGCAGGGCTACTGAATCCGGAAAGCACAAAAGCAATTTCACGTCATGAGATCAAATGTACTTTGGAAGATGTGGTACGGGTTAGCGGCAAGCTTTTAAAAGTCGGAGGAAAATTTGCCATGGTACATCGACCGGAGCGACTGGTTGACATTCTATGGTTGATGCGACAGTATAAATTGGAACCTAAAAGAATCAGATTGGTGCACCCTTCCCCCGGCAAAAAGGCAAATTTAGTGCTTGTGGAAGGATTAAAAAACGGCGGAGCTTATTTAAAGATGCTTGAACCGTTATATATAAGAAATACTGACGGACAATACAGTGAGGAAATCAATAAAATATACGGTAGGCAAAAGGATGGCGATGATGGATGAGTAACAAAGGCACGCTCTTTTTATGTGCTACCCCGATAGGAAATCTGGAAGATATCACATTAAGGGTATTGAGGACATTGAAAGAAGTAGATTTGATTGCTGCAGAAGATACAAGGCATACGCGGAAGCTTCTGACCTATTTTGATATTCATAAGCCGTTAGTCAGTTATCATGAACACAATAAAACGGAAAAAGGACAGTATATCGTAAACCAATTGCAAGAGGGCAAAAATATTGCATTGGTATCCGATGCAGGAACTCCCGCAATATCAGACCCGGGAGAAGATTTGGTAAAGCTTTGTATCCAAAACGGCATTGATGTTTCCGCGCTGCCCGGTGCCGCGGCAGCCATAACAGGACTTATTATGTCAGGGCTTTCAACGACACGTTTTAGTTTTGAAGGCTTTCTCTCGACGGTAAAGCGTCATAGAAGAGAACATATGGAGCAGTTCAGAAACGATATGCGTACGTTAATATTTTATGAGGCCCCTCACAAGCTGTCCGGTACGCTGAAGGATTTATTACAGGTACTGGGCAACAGGAGAATTGCAGTTGCAAGAGAGCTGACGAAGAAATTTGAAGAAGTGGTTCGATGCACGCTCGAAGAAGCGGTTAAAAAATATGATGAGGAACAGCCCAAAGGAGAATTTGTATTAGTCGTTGAAGGTGCAGATCCGGAACAATTGGAAATGCAGCAGCAAGAGAAGTGGAAACGTTTTTCACTTCAGCAGCACATTGATATGTATATGGAGCAGGGAATCGATCATAAAGAAGCCCTTAAAAGGGTTGCCAAAGATAGAGGAGTTAGTAAAAGAGAAATATATGCATTGCAGTTGAAAGAAAAAAAGGGACAATAAAGAGATAAGTTCAAACATAAATTTACAACAAAAAAAGGGAGTATTTCGAGAACACTGAAAAATCTATAGTTTTTCAGTACTCTCGTATGTCTCCCTTTTTTGTTAGAAATTTTATGAAGTTTTTAACTCTTCCATGCATGTGGGGCAAATGTTTTTACCCTTGTAGACACGCACATCTTTTGCATTGGTGCAGAAAATACATGCAGGCTCATATTTTTTTAGAATAATAGTGTTGCCGTCTACGTAAATTTCTAAAGCATCCTTTTCCGCGATATCGAGTGTTCTCCTTAACTCGATAGGGAGCACGACTCTTCCTAACTCATCTACTTTTCTTACAATACCTGTTGATTTCATAACAAGATTCCTCCTACGGTTACATTTTTCGACAAAGTTCTTTCAAAACTATAATACCATAATTGTTAATAAACGTCAATGAAAAATAAACAAAAAATTTAAAAAAAATATCAATTAATGGGAGACGGGGATTTTACAAATATAGTAAGCCTCTGAATCTGTATAGTAGCCTAAGGGATAAGATTTTTACATAAAAAGGGTAAAAACAGATAAGACGTAAAGAGCAACAAAGGATCAAATATATTTTATAAATGGAAAAAAATAACTGGAAAATGACCGGTAAAACAAGGGGAAAATATTCGTCAAATATCGACAGCAACTGACCTTTTTCGCATTGGCGCCGTGTAGTAAATTAAAAAGTTGAGTCATGTGTTTCTCATCCCAGGCATATATATTATTGTATTGAACGTGCTAAAGATACCCAACTTTAAACCTTAAAATGCTATTTTAAAGTTGGGTATCTATAAAAAAGTGAGGCGTTTTTTATGCTAAATTACATTTGGGCCGGTATGATCCTTGTTGCTTTTGTTACGGCTGTATTTACCGGCAGAATAGAAGAGACGACAAAAGCGGCGTTGGATTCTGCCGGAACGGCTGTGCAAATGGGTATAGGGCTTTTGGGAGTGATGTGCCTTTGGACCGGTCTTATGAATATTTGTGAAAAATCCGGACTTATCAAAGTCATTGCGCGTCTGATAAAACCGATCACCAAAATATTATTTCCGGAGATCCCGTCTTCATCGCCCGCAATAGGTGCTATTGTGCTTAATATGGTAGCAAATATCATGGGACTGGCAAACGCAGCAACGCCTTTGGGGCTGAAAGCGATAAAAGAGCTGCAAAAATTAAATAACGATAGTGATACGGCCTCTAATGCCATGTGTATGTTTGTTGTCATCAATACGGCGTCCATACAGCTGATACCGGCAACGGTACTTGCCGTTCGTTCTACGGCCGGTTCAAACAGTCCTTTTGAAATCATAGTGTCGGTGTGGATGACCAGCATTTGTGCGCTGATTGTAGGCGTAACGGCAGCCAAACTTTTACAAGGACCGGAGCCTGTGAATTTAAGGGCGTACCCGAAACGGTATAGAAAAGCGGGGTAGTGGGTAGTTGGTGGTGGGTAGTGGGTAGTGGATAGTAGTGGATGGTGGGTAGTTAAAAAGGTTATGTGTTTGCAGTTATGGATAGCGCATACTAGTGAAAGAAATATAATGGTATGGATGAACCGGAGATTGTAATATAATCGGACAGGAATGCAAAGTAATCAAGCGATAAGGTGTCGTGAACGGTGGGTGGTTTATTCTAAACCCTCATCTCTCAGTTCTCAACTACTTTTTAGTCTTGGGATACCGGTTGCTGCAATACAATTATATTTCTCACTTTACAGCGCGTTACCTATATATGATCAAATGAGTAAGGGTGAATAGATGTGGAAGTTATAAAGATGATATCTGCGCTTGCAATTCCGGTTATGTTTTTTATCATTTTAAGCTACGGGCTGATACGGGATGTCAAGGTATATGACTGTTTTGTAGAAGGGGCCAAAGACGGCATAGATACGATCATAAGGATATTGCCTCCTTTGGTAGGTCTTCTGGTGGCTATAGGGGTGTTTAGAGCGTCAGGTGCACTGGAGCTGATTACTTACGGATTAAGACCCGTAACATCGTTATTGCGAATACCTTCGGAGGCTTTACCCCTGGCACTTATGAGGCCGATATCCGGAAGTGCATCATTGGCAATTGTAACAGATATCATGAATCGCTATGGAGCCGATTCGTTTATTGGCCGAGTGGTTTCAACCATGATGGGTTCTACGGAAACGACATTTTATACCCTTGCCGTATATTTCGGTTCGGTAGGGATTAAAAATGTAAGACATACGATTGCGGCTGCATTGCTGGCCGATTTAACGGGCATCATAGCCAGCGTATGGGTTTGTGGAATGGTGTTCGGATGGCATTAATAATACAAAGGTGCAGTTCCCGGTTTGATTCTCTAATCAGGCAGGGAACTGCACCTGTTTGGCCCTGATTAGAAAATTCATTTACTCGGCTCTCTTCTCTAACATTTTAATTTTTAAATAATTTATAAATTTTAAAACATTAATTAGTACAATATAAAAGATAAAAACACATAGTAAATAATTTATAATTCGGAACTCAATTTTTATTAAGTTTGGAGGCAAAAACATTTTCAGCCTATTATCTGGAATTATTTTACCCCAAAAAAAGAAAAAGTCATAAGGGATTCCTAAAGAATAACCATAATTATTTACAAGGTTATAATTATCAATGAAAATTGATATTATTGGTACAATAAAGCTAATAATAAGTATATTTTTTTTTGACACTATATCGCATCCTTTCTAAAATGTTATTTTTATTTCTTATAGGTAAATTTTATTGGCAAGGTATATTCTTTTTAGCAAAATGGTTCCTTTAGAGTTACATTATACAATATTATTGTAAAAATTTAAATAGTAGAACAGGGGACGGTTCTTCGTTTTATTAAAGTTTAATAAAACGGATAACCGTCCCCTGTGGGTGTATTTAGTGTAGGCAAAGAAAATTATGGAAATGACCTTATGGAAAGGCTTAGAGCCT
>JAKSBV010000259.1 GCA_022360955.1 Bacillota bacterium | reverse complement strand
CGGACAGGGGTGTCCGTGCTCACCACCGGCACAAGATAATACGTCACGGAAATAATCCGGCTTCCGACCGGTACAAGTGTCCGTTGCCACCAGCTTAATGGTGGGGGCCTGAATAGACATCAGAGCACCTGCGCTTTCCGCCAAAATTAATTCAACAGAATAGGTGCAACAGCCAGGACAGGGACTGCAGTCACAGAACATAAACCCAAAAGCTTGATTATCGCTGCTTGAAGTACCAAGGAGAACAGGTCTCGTCATTGTCCGGGTGCCGCATACCACTTCCTGTCCATTCTCACAAGATTTCTTCAATTGGAAAGTTAGTGACGTTTCCCCACCCTTTGCCAGGAAAAAGTTGCTGACGATACAATCAAACTCGACCCTGACCATAGGCTTACACAAGCATGTGATATCGAGCGCAGCACATACCAACGATACCGGGGTGTCAATGAATACTCCGCCAATTGCCGTTCCTAGCAAAACCGGACTCAAGCCGGCTCCCGTACAACAATTGAAAATAAGACCTTGCGGGCACGTATGCTTGGACGGCCCGCAGTCTGCGCATATGGGTGCGGCGGGCGGGCATTTTACAGGTTTTGCATAAGCTTTTTGATCATTTTTATTCATCATCTATAGAATCTCCTTTCATAGGGATCATGGTTGGGGGCACGTGTCAACTGCCAGCACACTAGCCGTCGGCGCGGAAATACTAAAATTCCCCGTAAACGGAGTCGTCTCCGAAGTAATACAAGATACCAATTCAACGGAATAGGTGCAGCAAGCAGGACATGGTCGGCAGTCACAGAACGTAAATCTAAAGGAATCGCTGATTGTCAAGGTGCTGTTTGTAGTTATCAAAAACGACCAAGTGCCGCAGTCAATTTCCTGACCGCCGGCACAGGTTTTTTTGACCTGGAAGACTAGTCCAATGGGAAGAAGTAACCCGGGTGGAACCGTAGCAGCAATAACGGCACCGAAATCCAATACCACAAGCGGCTTGCACAAGCAGGTGGTATCAATGGACACACTCACCAGGGAACACGGTACGGCCGGACATACACTTGTGTTCTGTATGCCTGCCCCGGTACAACAATTAAATATGGCGCCCTGAGGGCAGGGATGTTTGGGCTCACAAGCGGCACAAGGGGATACAGCATGAAAGCAATCCGCCTTCCGGTCGGTACAAACTGCCGCTGCTGCCGTCTTAATGGTTGGCGAGTAAACACCCAGTATAGCAAATCCCTGTGTCACATCGGCAGAAACTAGTTCAACGGAATAGGTGCAACAGTCCGAACAGGGGGTCGTGTCACAGAACGTAAATCCAAAAGAACCATTACTGAGGGCAAAGTTATTTTCTCTTCTCATTGTCCAGCTGCCACATACAACGCCCTGCCCATTTTCACAAGATTTCTTCAACTGAAACGTCAGCAGGATTTCAGCTGCAGAAAATAAATCGGCATTGACGATACAGTTAAATTCGACACTGACCATAGGCTTACACAGACAAGTCGTGTCCAGCGTAGCGCACACCAGCGATACCGGTGACTCAAACGGCACAGTAGACGATACGGGGATCAGATTTAACCCTGCTCCCGTACAGCAATTCAACACAACATCTTGCGGGCAGGGATGATTCGGAGACTGGCAGTTTATACAAGCGGCACTACCTTGGGGACATTTTACCGATTTCTTACAAGTCTTCGCGTGCATTTCAATTGGCATTTATAAATTCTCCTTTCTTAGGAATAATCATGGTTTGCGGCATAAGTCTTACGATGATCATAGATAACAAACGCTAGAGATAGAAATATAATCGATTATATTTCCAACTTTACTGCTTATTATCTTTACTGCGGACAAGTGTCGACTGCCAGCACACTAGCCGTTGGCGCGGAAATGCTAAAATTCCCCTCAGCCCCCGCAGGCGCAAATCCGGCGACATTACAAGACACCAGCTCAACGGCATACGTGCAGCAAGCAGGACATGGACTGCAGTCACAGAACGTAAACCTAAAGGAGTCGCTTAGTGTAATATCTACGGGTGAAAATTTTGCAGCCGACCAGCTGCCGCAGTCAATTTCCTGACCGTTATCACAGATTTTTTTGACCTGAAAGGTTAGTATAAGGAATTGTGCGTTTAAACCCGTACCGGTAATAACAGCACTAAAATCCAATACCACAAGCGGCTTGCACAAGCAGGTGGTATCAATGGGTACACATACCAGAGAACGGGGTAAAGCCGGACATATGCTTGCAGGCTGTATCCCTGCGCCTGTACAGCAATTGAAAATGACGCCTTGCGGGCACGGGTGTCCGCACTCACCACCGGCACAAGATAATACGTCACGGAAATAATCCGACTTCCGATCGGTACAAGTATCCGTTGCCACCAGTTTAATGGTGGGTGCCTGAATGGATATCCGAGCACCTATGCTTTCCGCCGAAATTAATTCAACGAAATAGGTGCAACAGCCCGGACAGGGACTGCCGTCACAGAACGTAAATCCAAAAGTCTCATTATCACTGCTTGAAACACCTAACAACATAGGCCTTGTCATTGTCCAAGTGCCGCATACCACTTCCTGTCCATTATCACAAGATTTCTTCAATTGGAAAGTCAGTGACGTTCCCCCGGACTTTGCCTGGAAAAAATTGCTGACAACACAATTAAACCGGACCTTAACCATAGGCTTACACAAGCATGTGGTATCAAGCGCAGCACACACCAACGATACCGGGGTGTCAAGGGATAATCCGATTACCGTTCCTATCACAACCGGACTCAACCCGGCTCCCGTGCAGCAATTGAAAATAACACCCTGCGGGCACGGATGCTTGGGCGATCCGCAGTCTGCGCATATGGGTGCGGCGGGCGGGCATTTTACCGGTTTTCCATAAGCTTTTTGATAATTTTTATCGATCATCTATAGAATCTCCTTTCATAGGGATAATGGTTGCGGACACGTATCGACCGCCAGCACACTAGCCATTGGCGCGTTAATACTAAAGTTCCCCGCAAACGGAGTCGCCTCCGAAGTAATACAAGATACCAGTTCAACGCAATAGGTGCAGCAAGCAGGGCAAGGGCTGCAGTCACAGAACGTAAATCTAAAGGAATCGCTCGTAGTCAAGGTGGTGTTTGTAGCTGTCAAAAACGACCAAGTGCCGCAGTCAATTTCCTGACCGTTGACACAGGACTTTTTTACTTGGAAGACTAGTGCAATGGGCACAGGTATACCCGGCGGAACCGTAGCAGCAATGACGACACCAAAATCCAATACCACAAGCGGCTTGCACAAGCAGGTGGTATCAATGGACACACTCACCAAGGAACGCGGCACGGCCGGACATACACTTGTGTTCTGTATGCTTGCCCCGGTACAGCAATTAAATATAACGCCCTGCGGACAGGGACGTTTGGGCTTACAATGGGCACAAGGGGATACAACATGAAAGCAATCTGCCTTCCGATCTGCACACGCTTCCGCTGCCACCGTCTTAATGGTGGGCGCATGAATACCCAGGATAACAAATCCTTGCGGCAAATCGGCAGAAATGAGTTCAACAGCATACGTACAACAACCCAAGCAGGGGGTCGTGTCACAGAAAGCAAACCTAAAAGAATCATTATTAATGACAAAGTTATTATCCCTTCTCATTGTCCAGCTGCCGCATACAACGTCCTGCCCATTATCACAAGATTTCTTCAGCTGAAAAGTCAGTAGGATTTCAGCGAAAGCAAACAAATCGGTGTTGACGATACAGTTAAATTCAACACTGACCACAGGCTTACACAGACAAGTCGTGTCCAGCGCAGCGCACACCAGTGATACCGGCAGTTCCGGCGGTGTAGCAGAAGATACGGGAATCGGATTTAATCCTGCTCCCGTACAGCAATTCAAGACAACATCTTGCGGACAGGGGTGCTTTGGAGGCCCGCAGTCTATACAAACGGCAGTACCTGGGGGATATTTTATCGATTTTTTACAAGTTTTCGTAGGCGTTTCAATTGGCATTTATAAATTCTCCTTTCATAGGAATAATGATGGTTTATGGCATAAGTCTTGTTATGACTATAGATACCAAACTTTAAAATCAAATCTATATTTGAGCAAAAAACACGCAACCATCGTTGTTTGCCCAAATGTATTTTTAGGTTTAAGTGTGTTATCTTTACTGCGGACACGTGTCGACTGCCAGCACACTAGCCGTTGGTGCGGAAATGCTAAAAGTCGCTGTAGTCCCTGCAGGCGTAAATCCGGCGACAGTGCAAGATATCAGCTCAACGGCATAGGTGCAGCAAGCTGGACATGGGCTACAGTCACAGAACGTAAACCTAAAGGAGTCGCTTAGTGTAATATCCAAGGTGAAAGCTCTTGTCACCGACCAACTGCCGCATTCGATTTCCTGACCGTTATCACAGGTTTTTTTGACCTGAAAGGTTAATACAAAGAATTGCCCGGTTAAATCCGTACTAGTAATAACAGCACTGAAATCCAATACCACAAGCGGCTTGCACAAGCAGGTGGTATCAATGGGCACACATACCAGAGAACAGGGCACAGCCGGACATATGCTTGTAGGTTGTATCCCTGCGCCTGTACAGCAATTG
Source organism: Bacillota bacterium (assembly GCA_022360955.1). GTDB lineage: Bacteria > Bacillota > Clostridia > SK-Y3 > SK-Y3 > JAKSBV01. The sequence continues at coordinate 478 of JAKSBV010000259.1, read as the reverse complement.
AAAATAGCGCCTTGCGGACAGGGGTGTCCGTGCTCACCACCGGCACAAGATAATACGTCACGGAAATAATCCGACTTCCGGTCGGCACAAGTATCCGTTGCCCTTACCTTAAGGGTCGGTGTCTGAATAGACATCTGAGCGCCTACACTTTCCGCCGAAATCAATTCAACGAAGTAGGTACAACAGCCCGGGCAGGGATTGCAGTCACAGAACGCAAACCCAAAATCTTCACTATTGCTGGTTGCAGTACCAAAGAGAAAAGGTCTCGTCATCGTCCAGGTGCCGCATACCACTTCCTGTCCGTTATCACAAGATTTCTTCAACTGGAAAGTCAGTGAGGTTCCCTCAATCCCTGCCAGGAAAAAGTTGCTGACGATACAATTAAACTCGACGGTGACCATCGGCTTGCATAAGCAGGTGGTATCAAGCGCAGCACACACCAATGATACAGGGGTGTCAAGGAATAATCCGTTAATTG
>JAKSBV010000026.1 GCA_022360955.1 Bacillota bacterium | reverse complement strand
GGTTATCTTCGTCACCGCCGACTATCAGGCAGGCTTTATCGATAAAACCGTCAGCAGGTTGAGAATATGGTTCATAAGGATCGTCGCTGCCATCATAAAACTGTATCTTACGTTCGGTAGCACCTGAGCCGATACTGGCCGAATCAATTCTATAATCGCCAAAGGAATACACCCAATCTATATTTATGGTATTAGCAAACCGGTCTTTAATAGTCTTTATCCGTGCTTCACTGCGCCAATCGACTATACCAGGGCCCGGAGGCAGCAATACACTACCGGTAGCTTCATCTTCAAAATAATACTCTCTGCCGTCCCCGGTAATAACGGTATAAGCAACTTTGGCAAGATAATATTCCCCGCCGTTGAGCGTGATAAAGGTTTTTCTGATCAACCGGTCATTACTGCCGTTATCAGGATAAGGATAGTAGATCGCCTCACCGCCAGAGCTGTCGCCGTCTATCCTGCGAAACAGCTGGCCGCTGCCGTCCGGTTTTTTGATACTGACAAAGCCAAAACCCAGGCCATAACCTAAATTATCCCGATCCCGGTAAGGCTTTCTTTTACCTTGTCCCATATAATATTCATAGTTAAACCTGGTATCTTCGATTAAAGTATATTCAAAACTGCAATTCCAGCCGTTAAAGAACGGTTTAGCCTTCAGGCAGTTATTACTGCTGTAATAATGGTTCAATTCAAACGGTAACCCGGTAGCATCACCGGCCCAGGGAACCTTTATAGCGGTATGGTATGCTGTCCGGTACGGCTGACCTTTATGGTTGCTCGATACCGTCAGAGTTGAGGCCGGCTGCTCATGCTGGATAACACCTTCTTCTGAGTCTTTGATAACATGATTCAGCCAGAGCGCATCCCAGGGAACCGCATAACCGTTCTCCCCGGTTATATCCGAAAAGATAGTTACACAAAGATAATAATAACCGTTAGGGACAATACCTGTCCTGAACCAGCCGAGATGATCTTCAAACTTAGCTCTCGGTAAATGTTTCACATCCGAGACATACCACTTATTATCAACAAACGACTGAATTAATTGATCTTTATTACCATCCCTGAACCATTCCATATTGCCTTGTTCCACCGGACAGCACATAATATTATAACCTGCGGTACTGTAGCCTAAAAATGTACCCAGTACCGGCGTTAACGCTTCTTTCAGCCCGCTTTCCTCGGTTTCACACTGACAGGGCTTTTGCATGTCAAAGGCAACCGGATTCAATATCCAGGGTAAATCAGGGTCTAAGACCGGGTAATTTTCCAGCATACAGTAATTACTGATCATCAGACGGTCAAACAGCAGATAACCTTCTGCCAGACCATCGCCATCATCATCCTCAACCGCCGTTACCTTTACCCGGTCAAAGGTAGTTCCCCCTAAAGGTATATTTATCGCCATCAGCTCCATCCTGTTATCAAACACCTGC
>JAKSBV010000327.1 GCA_022360955.1 Bacillota bacterium | reverse complement strand
TCATGAACGCGGGCGGCGGCATCAACAGCACCGTGCGCCACACGCGCGAGGCGTCGCCGGACGAGTTGGTCGCACAGACGCGCCCCCGGCTGGAACGCATGCTGGCCTACGGCACGACGACGGTCGAGGCCAAGACGGGCTATGGGCTGGATACCGACAAAGGATTGGAATCCTTCTTTTATGAGATTGCCTTCGACCTTTGATCCATTGATCGGATTAAGCCTGTCAAGCAGCACGAATGGCTTGTCATATCGTGCACATTCCTGCATGACATTGGACATGGTCGACAAGAATGTATAGTATCTCGAGCCGATATCCTGGATATCCATAACGATGATATCGACTGCCTCCATCATTTCCCTGTTGGGCCGGTTATCCCCCCCATACAGACTATAAACCGGTATACCGGTTTTTTTATCGGTATCATTCGGGACGTGGATACCCGCCTGTATATCGCCCCGCACCCCATGCTCCGGCGAGAACAAAGCGGCCACATGGTAGGATTCACTCAAAATATCGATGGTAGATCTTAGCTGGCAGTCGATACCCGTCGGGGCCGTCACCAGCCCTATCGCCTTATTCTCAAGTAACCGGCCGTTGTTTTGAATATTATCGATACCGTTTCTTACACGAGCCATGATTCGTTCCCCCATCCTTTATTGATGCTGCCTTATATCTTCGCCCAGGCTGACCGGCAGCCTGCCGGCCGGCTGGTAGTGTCCCGCCATAGCGTCAAGCAGGGCGCTTACCGATTCGTCGGTGTATTCATAGGTGCACAGTGCTGTGGATATATCCTTTTCAAGTATCGAGGCATCATAGGGAATCCTGAGCGCTACGAGGATGATATGATGATTGACGGCGCTGATCTTTTCCAGCAGTCTTTGCTGGTCCTGCAGTATGGTCGCGTTATAGGCTCCGACGACCACTTTATCCGCCTGCCCGCACTTCATGATCAGGTCATCCAGTCGTTCACCGGTTAGCTCACCGGCATCTTCAAATGATACATACTCGCAATCAAACCGATGAGCGAATAACCCGGCGAAATCACAGGAGGTGAGCGTGCCGTCTACGCCTGAGAACATCTTCCTCACCGGCGAGACCGCCACGACCTTATCGTCACGCTTTATCGGCAGCAGCTGCTTGTCATCACGGACCAGAGTGACGGATTTTTGCGACAAAGCTGCGGCGAACTCCCGGTTCTTGTCCAATACCGCCTGCTTGACCGGATGGATTTTTTTCATCAATGACAGGAGCTTATACCGCTCCTTATAGTCAAGAATGCGCTGCACGCGGTCATCCAATAGCTGCATGGGGATAGTCCGGTCGGCGACCGCCTGCCTGATCGCCTTGAATGCGGCGATCTGATACTTAGGCCTATGGGATATGCACAGGATGTCGCTCCCGGCCAGTATCGACATGACCGCACCCTGCTCCACGCCGTAGTGCTCGGAGATAGCGCTCATCTCCAGGCAATCGGTGATGATCAGCCCTTCAAATGCCAATGTTTCACGCAAAATGCCTGTCAGGACCCTTTTTGACATGGTTGCGGGGATTTTCTGCTGCTCCAGACCGGGCAATAAGAGATGCGCTGTCATGATAGACGCGATGCCTTCTTTGATAGCATGCTTGAAGGGATAGAGGTCTTCTTCTAATTGCTTGTCATCATGGTCGATGCTGGGTAATGAGATA
>JAKSBV010000387.1 GCA_022360955.1 Bacillota bacterium | reverse complement strand
TATCCAATCCATAACTGTTCAAAAGGCGTTTCAAAAACATAGAATATATTGATCATTGGACATTTGTAAAACGAGTAATGTATTTTTTAAAACGCCCTTATCCAAATGTATTGTTAGGTTTAAAGTGTGCTATCTTTATTAGTATTCAAATTTCTATATATTATTATCCAAGTAAAGTTTAGATATTATCCAACAATCCCAATGTTATTTCCAAAAAAATCGAATGTCACTTTGATTTTCAATGGCGCATCTATGGATATGGCATTTTAAAATCGAAAGCCGCAGTATCTTATCTTTACCATGCTTACTCGGGCAAAGTCTTATTAATTTTCCTCATTGTGGCTTTGATGTGCAGTGATTCGGACAACAAGACAGATTGCACCTTAAAGGTATAGCTTTCACCGCCAAATTCGGCATTTCTCTTATCCAGCACCTTATAAATCAATTCAATATCAATGCTTTCGATTTCTTTCCCGATTTGTTCCCTCAGTAATTCTTTAATATAGCGTTGGGCATCTTCCGTATTAAAATCTCTTTCGGGTGCTTCAATTGCCACTAAGATATCTTTCACAACAGGACCGGAGGATTCTTGATTGGATTTTTCCAACTGTTCAAGCTTTGTTTGCGCCTCTTCCAAATCCATTTCCAGACTCTTCTGAATCGCCATGATATTGTCTACCCTATGACATATGAGCATATTGGCCACCGCCATTCCCACCAGGAAACCCATCAATACGAGCGCAATCGTACCGCACATCTTCATAATCTGCCACGCTTTTCAATAAGAAAAATGATCAGATAACCGATATGTGCCCCCAAAAACGAACTTAAAATATACAGCACTTGCTTTGTGACAACACGAAACTCCCCTTTTAGTATGCCCAGATCCAGTATTTCAAAGCTGGAAAAGGTACCTCCTAATGCTACCACAATCGCCCATATTTTTAATCGCTCTGATAAAGAGACCATCGTTTTTAAGGGCTGTCCTCCCGTCAAAAGGGCCGCCAACGCACCGAAAAGTGAGCCCCCAAGCATTACACCCAGGGCAATAGTAAAGTTGAATAACAGATTTTGCAATAATTTTATCATTATTATCACCAGAACAATTATATGCCTGTATGCCGTGTCCTATGCAAGATTAAGCTTTAAACAACAGCCGGTAAAAAGACGGATCACCCTTTTCGAAGACTTAGGTAAATATATAGCACAAATGATATAATATATTGTAAAAGCGAGTCATTTTTGCTATACTAGTGAAAAACAATACTGACCTAAATAAGAGAGGAGTCATTGACATGCCGATTAAAATACCTGACGCTCTTCCTGCGGCGGAGACTTTAAATAACGAAAATATTTTTGTGATGACCGAGCACCGTGCCATACACCAGGATATTCGCCCCCTTAAAATTGCTATTTTAAATTTAATGCCCACAAAAATACAAACGGAGACACAACTACTGCGCCTGCTTGGGAACTCTCCTTTACAGGTAGAAATTGTTTTACTGCATACCAAAACATATACTTCCAAAAATACGCCGTCACAACATCTCTCTACATTTTACAAGACCTTTGAGGATATAAGTGACGAGAACTTTGACGGTTTGATCATCACCGGTGCACCTATTGAACATCTGGCGTTTGAAGAAGTAAGTTACTGGAATGAGTTAAAGGAAATTTTGGATTGGAGTCAAAACCATGTGACTTCGACCCTTCATATTTGCTGGGCCGCACAGGCAGGACTTTACTATCACTTTGGCATCCCCAAATATCCCCTTGACAAAAAAATGTTCGGCGTCTTCAAACACACCGTGAATAAGAAAAACATCCAACTGCTTCGTGGCTTTGATGACGAATTTCTTGCCCCTCATTCCCGGTATACGGAAATACGCAGAGAAGACGTGGAAAAAGTTCCGGAACTTGATATTCTTTGCGAATCGGAGATTGCAGGGGTATATATCGTTAAAACAAAAGGGGGAAGACAAGTCTTTGTCACCGGACATTCGGAATACGATCCGCTCACGTTAAAAGCCGAGTATGAACGAGATATTGCAAAAGGGCTGGATATTGAAGTGCCCCAACATTATTTCCCCGGTGACGATCCGGCAAAAACACCTATTGTCCGATGGAAAGGCCATTCGAATCTGCTGTTTTCAAACTGGCTGAACTATTACGTATATCAGGTAACCCCTTATAATTTAAAAGAAATAAAATCAAAAGGGTCTTGAAACCCTTTTTGATTTTATGCTTGCGCGAAACGGCTTCCTCGGCCGCCCCCCGTTCATGACCTCTTGTTGCCGATTACTTTTTATAAAATCAAGGTATATATATGGAATGCTATCAGCTTGTTTTCGATTTGGATTTTGAGTATACGTCAAAGGCTACGGCCAAAAGAAGCACCATCCCCTTGACGATGGACTGCCAAAAGGTGCTTACACCCATAATGGACATACCGTTGTTCAATATCCCCATTATAAAACCGCCGATTATGGCTCCGATCACTGTTCCTACGCCGCCTGTTGCGGACGCTCCGCCGATAAAGCATGCCGCGATAGCGTCAAGTTCAAATCCCTGTCCTGCCGTTGGAGCTGCCGAATTGAGGCGTCCGGCAAACACAATACCTGCCACCGCCGCTAAAAGGCCCATATTGGCATAGACCCAAAAGAGCACCTGCTTTGTTTTAATACCCGAAAGAGCCGCTGCTGTCGCATTTCCGCCCAGTGCATAAATATGTCTGCCCGCAGTAGTCTTCGTGGTAATAAAGGAATAAATCATGATTAAGACAGCCAGTAAGATAAGTACATAGGGCAATCCGTCCGCAAGGGCCAGCCAGTAGGTAAATAGATTGATTACCAGAACGATGGCTGCTACTTTTCCTATGAATAGCGGGAATGAACTCATTTCGAAACCATACTTCATTTTATTTTTTCTTCTGCCGTATTCTGCGACGATATATAGGATAGAACAAATAATACCTACTACAACGGTGGTAACATGCAACCCGCCTTCTCCACCGATAAAATCGGGGATAACGCCGGAGGCTATGGTAACATATAAGTCAGGCAGCAAAATGGTCTGCCCGCTAAGAATAAGATTATTAATACCTCTAAACACAAGCATACCGGCCAGTGTCACGATAAAGGCGGGTATCTTCACATATGCTATCCAGAAGCCCTGCCACATCCCTGCAAGCAGCCCGAGCATAAGGGCCAATAGGATAGAAAGTATGACCGGCAGACCCAGGGTTACACTTAACAATGCGGATGAAGCGCTTACAAGGGCAACGATCGAACCTACCGAAAGGTCAATATTGCCGCCGGTTAAAATACATAATACCATTCCAATTGCAAGAATCAATATATAACTGTTTTGAAGGATAAGTCTCGATACGTTGATGGGTTTTAATAATATGCCATCGGTCAATATCTGAAACATGACCATGAGAAATATAAAAGCGATCAGCATCGCATATTGTCTCATATTTCGCTTTAGAATATCCTTTATTTTATTCATATTTCGCTTTAGAATATCCCTTATTTTATTCATATTTATCGTCCTTTCCGCCTTAGGCTAGCATTTTATCTTTTCCACAAACTGCTTATCCCGGCCCGCTCTGCAAGATACATCTCATAATACTTTCCTGACAAGCATCCTCTTTGTCCATCTCTCCTACGATTTTCCCTTCATTCATGACATACACCCTATCGCACATGCCCAGTATTTCCGGAAGCTCGGAAGAAATAAGCACGATGGACTTTCCTTCGTCTGCCAATTGATGAATGATCGTGTAAATCTCATATTTGGCACCCACATCTATGCCTCTTGTCGGTTCGTCCAGGAAAAGCACATCGGGCTCTGAAAAAATCCATTTGCTTACCACTACTTTTTGCTGATTTCCCCCGGATAGATTGCCCGCTTTTTGAAGAATGCTTGAAGATTTGATCCTTAATTTTTTTCTATACTCTTCTGCCACATGAATTTCCCGATTGTCGTCAATAACATGATGTTTGCTGATTTTATCCAGGCTTGCCAATGTGATGTTTGCCTTAATGTCATCTATTAATACAAGGCCTGCCGTTTTCCTGTCTTCGGTCACATAAGCCATGCCCTCTTTAATTGCTTCACTCACATTTTTGGGCCGTATTTCCTTACCGTCTTTTACAAGTTTGCCATCGATTTTTTTGCCGTAGGCTCTGCCGAATATACTCATCGCCAGTTCTGTCCTGCCCGCTCCCATCAATCCGGCTATACCCACTATCTCACCTTTTTTTACATGGAAGCTGACATTTTTTATTTTCATTTTGTCTTCGTTGGCCGGGTCATAGACCACCCAGTCTTTGACCTCCAGTCCGATTTGACCTATCTTGGGTGTTCTCTTCGGAAAGCGGTCAATCAGTTCTCTGCCTACCATGCCTTTGATGATTCTGCCTTCCGTTATCTCGTCCTGCCCCTTTATAAGGGTTTCAATGGTTGCTCCGTCACGCAGGACCGTAATCTCATCGGAAATCTTGGTGACTTCATTTAATTTATGGGATATAATAATACAGGTAATTCCCTGCTTCTCATTGAGTTCCGTCAACAAGTTCAAAAGATTATCCGAATCTTCGTCATTCAAAGCTGCCGTAGGCTCATCCAGGATTAAAAGCTTTACGTCTTTTGAAAGTGCCTTTGCAATTTCCACCAATTGCTGCTTTCCCACACCGATATCTTTGATAAGGGCGTTATGCCTTTCTTTCAGTCCTACTTTTTGCATCAGCCGGATGGCTTTTTGATGGGTCTCATCCCAATCAATAATTCGGTTTTTCGCACATTCATTGCCCAAAAATATATTTTCCGCAATTGTCATATACGGACTTAATGCCAATTCCTGATGAATAATGGCTATTCCAAAATGTTCACTGTCTTTGATGTCTTTAAATCGGCATTTGCTGCCATTAAACAATATATCTCCCGTATAGGTGCCATAGGGGTAAATACCGCTGAGTACGTTCATAAGTGTGGATTTGCCGGCACCGTTTTCGCCTACAAGCGCATGGATCTGTCCCTTTTTTACCTTGAGATTCACATTGTCAAGGGCTTTAACCCCCGGAAAGGTTTTTGTTATATTTTTCATTTCAAGAATATACTCACCCATATCCCATTCACCTCTTCACTATACAATATATGCTGTGATAACAGTAAAACCGTCATCACAGCACCTATGATGAGTAAGTTGCCTAAAAATACATGATTATTTAAGTTGTTCTTCCGTATAATATCCCGAGTCTATCAACAGCTCTTTATAATTATTGATATCTGCAAATACCGGTTCACACAAGTATGCAGGCACCACTTTGACTCCGTTGTCATATGTTTTGGTATCGTTAACAGGTGGTTCCGAACCTTCCATAATCGCTTCAACCATTCTGACCACTTTACGTGCAAGGGTTCTTGTGTCTTTGAATACGGACATGGATTGTTGTCCTGCAATCAGCATTTTCACATTCGTTGTGTCACAGTCCTGACCTGTAAGAATCGGGAAAGGCTTGTCTTCCGTGCCATAGCCTGCGGCTTTCAAGGAAGCAACGATACCTTGAGCAAGACTGTCGTTGGGTGAAAGCACTACGTCAATATTTTCATCGGCATAGTTGGCTGTCAGGAGGTTATCCATCCTTGCCTGGGCCCCTTCGGCTTTCCATCCTTGGATGGCGATCTGTTCCATATCCGTCTGCCCGGATTTTATCAAAATCGCACCGCTTTCGATGTGCGGTTTGAGGGTATCCATGGCACCGGAATTAAAGAAATAAGCGTTGTTATCATCCGGCGAACCGCCGAATACTTCCATCGTAAAGGGGCCGGTCTCGCCTTCATCCAATTTTAATTTTTCTATGATATACAGCCCTTGAATAACACCCACTTTATAGTTGTCAAAGGTTGCATAGTAATCTACGTTTTCCGAATCTCTGATTAAACGGTCATAGGCGATGACCTTGATGTTTTCTTTCGCCGCTTTTTCCAGAGCCCCCTTTAACGCCGAGCCGTCAATGGACGCAATAACTAATATTTCACACCCTTTGGTAATCATGTTTTCAATTTGCGACATTTGGGTTTCGACCGAATTATTCGCATATTGAAGGTCCACTTTATAGCCTGCATCCTCCAGCAGCTCTTTCATATTGGCCCCATCCTGATTCCAGCGCTGAAGTGATTTTGTAGGCATTGCGACACCGATTAGATTGCCGGCTTCTTTTTTTTCAACGCCTGGCGTACCTTCCCCTTTGTCATCGCCTACATGACTGTCTTCTTTTTGACATCCCACAAATAATGTTACAAGCATTACAGCTGCCAATAAAAAGGTAACCATTCTTTTCATATCAAATCCCCCTCAAATAAATGATAGATATCGCACTCTAAAATAGTATTTATATTTAAACAAAAACGCAGAACCATCGTTGTTTGCTTAAATGTATTTATTAATTTAAAGTACGCTATCTTTGGCAACAGACTCCTGCGCCGAAAGCGCCGGGTTGTACCTTTACGGCGCGAGGCTGTTTATGAAATGATTATATAATAATTGGGACTTCTTTTCTCTAGAATTAATTATGAATATCTTCACAAATTTATCCACTTTTTATTTTCACATGCTTCCCGCAGGACATAATTAAGCATAAAAAAATACAGGCATAAAACCCGTATTTTTTTATAGGATGCAAAGAGTTATAGAACGTGACTTCCTTATCCTGTTATATGGCACAACATCTCAATGTGAAAGAGGCCAACGGTTTTCGGGAATATTTCTGTATACTTCTTCTATTGTGTGAAATCCGTCTTTAATGATCGTATCAAGGATATTCTCTTTTGTTACGGCAATCGGATCATACATGATAAACGGAACTTCCCCTTTACCGTCATGGATAGTATGTATATAGCCTATATCTTCCCCTTTTGCTAAGGCAACCGCTATTTCTGCCGCACCCTCCGCAAGGGTTTTGATGGGTTTGTAAACGGTAGACAATTGTGTCCCTTCCACAATTCTTTGACAGGCGGCCAAATCGGCATCATGCCCGGCGACCGCAACGGCTCCCGCCAGTCTGTTTTCCGAAAGGGCACGGATGGCTCCCTGCGCCAATTCGTCATTGGCCCCAATAATGCCATTAACGGTATGACCTTCAATAATCGCTTGACTAACCGTTTCGTAAGCAACGTCTCCTCTCCAGTCGTCAGCCCACACTTCCTTTAAAATATGAATTTGGCCCGATTCAACCTCTTCCTCTAAAACCCGATAAAAACCCTTGTTGAACATATCGCTGTTGTTATCTTTCGGTGATCCGTTTATAATGATATAATTGCCTTCCGGCACCTTATCAACCAGCGTACCGGCTGCAAGTCTTCCTACTTTCTCGTTGTCAAAGGAAATATATACATCCACTTCTGCATTTCGGATAAGTCTGTCATAGGAGATGACCTTTACGCCTTTTCTTTTCGCATTTCTTACACACTGCGTCAATCCGTCTTTATCATAGGGAATAATGACAAGCACGTCTACACCTTCATCCACAAGGGTATTAATAAATTCTATCTGTCTTTCCGTGTTTTCGTTTGCATTCTTAACGATGACTTCCGCGCCGAGCTCTTTGACCTTCGAGACAAAAATGTCTCTGTCTTTTTGCTATCTTTCGATCACCAGTCCGTCATTGACCAATCCGATAACCATCCGTTCTTTTGGCTCCGGTTGACCGCTTTTATCACTTTCACAGGCGGTCAGCACAAAAATAATGAAAACAATCAACAGTACCGTTCCTGCTTTTTTCGGGTTCCTCTCCATTAACATGTAACCCCCTTTATCAATGATATAGATATCTCACTTTAAAATGACATTCCTCTTATCACCTTTCCATATGGATATAGGTCGTTGGGGAGATTCCTGTGTTTTTTTTGAAAAGCCTGCTGAAATAATTCGGGTCTCCGTACCCCACTTCATAACATATTTCTTTGATGCTCATATCCGTTGAATGCATCAGATTTTTTGCTTTTTCTATTCTGATAAAGGTTAAATATTCAATAAAATTATATCCTGTCTCTTCCTTAAAGAGTTTACTAAAATATTGGGGACTAATATTGACCTTTTTCGATATATCTTCCAACGTTATTTCTTTATTATAGTATTCCTCCATATAGTTCTTTGCTTTCTCTACAATACTATTGCCCTTTTCCGCCTTTAATTCTCCGAGCTTTTTGGTAATATAGGCGGTTCTGTTAATACACCAGCTTGTTAAGCTGTCGTAATCCGGCCTGGAAAGCATTTCGGAAATATAGTCCCCATACTTTAAATAGGAATCTTCACGAATGTTTGCTTCCAGGGCTTTTCTATGTGCCATCACCATCATTTCAAGAATCATATTTTTTTTGTGTTCGGCATTGAGGGAAGCATCCGCCTTGATTTTATCGGTAAAGCTTTTAACGATAGCCGTGGCCCCTTCTTCATCTCCCATCTCTATCCTGGCAATCAGTTTGTCAATGTCTTTCGGGTTCTGTGTATACTGGGGCTGTATATTGCATATGTCAAGGATATGGGATATTTTTTCACCGCTGTTATTTCTTAATGCTTTTTCCGCTTCGTTATAGGAATAAATGATCTCCTGGTTATCCTTAAAACCGCCTATTCCGACAAAAAATTCAACTTGGGTTTTGGTTTTGACGCTGTTAATAATCTCTTCTGCCAGCTCAATGGCTTGCAGCCTGTACTCATATTCATTCGTAAATGCCGTCGAAGAGATATATACAACAATTTTATTAATCATGACAGGCCCTACAATGCATTTGCATTTATATTTAATGATATCTCTGACATAGGGATAAATCTTATGCCCGATAATACTTGAACCGATTTTATTGGACAGCCGTCCTACTTCTTCTCCTTCACCAAACTGCAGAATCATCATGTAGCCTCCGGCATTTTCAAAGCCTAATAAATTTAAAAATTTAATGGCCTCGTCCGAGAATTCCGTATTGAGCAATATTGAATAGATAAATCCCTGTTCAAGATACGGTATGACTTTCTCCAGCTTTTCAATGGTTTCCAATTCCCTCTTCTTTTTCTCTTTTTGCATCTCTATTTCTTTTGTGACCTTCTCAATTGTATGTATTAGATTTGTCCGATTGATAGGCTTTAAAATGTAGTCTTCTACCCCCAATGTCATCGCTTTTTTTGCAAATTCAAATTGCTCATAGGCGGATATAATGATAAATCTGGTGTCCGGGTTCATTAATTTTATTTCCCGTATCGCATCAAGACCGTTAATGCCGGGCATTCTAATGTCCATCAACATGATATCCGGATGTACCGATTTTGCTTTTTCGATGGCCTCTCTCCCGCTTTTAGCCGTAGCGGAAACCGCAACCTCTTTCATGTTCTTCTCTATAATATACTTCACAGCGTCAATAACAATTTGCTCATCATCCACTATGATTAATTTGTACATTTGACTGTTCCTCCAATTTTAACGGAATTTTGATCACCGCTTTGGTCCCTTCTCCCTTCGTGCTGTCAAAGCTTATCACGTCATCTGTTTTGTAAAAAAGCCTGAGCCTTTGTATAACGTTATTGATACCTATTCCGGTCGTATGTCCTTTTTTAGGCTTAGTGAATGGCACTTCTTGCTTTGAGGCCTCTTCAAAAATAGCGTGTATGGTCTCTTCGTCCATGCCGACACCGTCATCTTCAATCTTAATGATACCATATTCGGCCGTTTGACGGATGGAGATAGATATTGTACCACCGTTTTCTTTTTCCCCAATACCATGTATACATGAATTTTCAACAATTGGCTGCAAGATAAGGGGAGGCATATGCATATCAAGCATTTCACTGTCTTCAATCTTTTCTATTACCTTAATATCCTCACCAAATCTGACTTTCATTAAGTCCAGATAAGCGCGGACACTGTTTATTTCGTCTTTCAACGTCACTTTCTGGTCCAGCTCCCTCACATTATATCTAAACACAGCCGCTATATTCTCCAGAAAATATGTTGTTTTGTCGGCCCCTTCCAGCATGGACAGCTGAACGCCGGCGTTCAACGTATTAAACAAAAAATGGGGGTTGATCTGGGACTGGAGCGCTTGGAGCTGTGCATCATTCAAAAGGGTTTGCATCTTGAGATTCTGCATTTCCTTTTCCATCAGTTTGGCTTCCGTTTCTGCCTTGCTGTGGAGGGCTTTAATGTAATTTCTTATACTTTCTTTCATTTTATTGAAGGCTTCCGCCATCACCTTTATTTCATCTTTACTGCTAACCATAACCTCTTCCGTTTCAAAATTTCCTTTTGAGATTTCTTCTGCGGAATGAGACAGCTTGATGATCGGGTCGGTCATTTTATAGGTTATATACAAAATGATGATGGCACCCAAGACAATGCTGTCCACAATCATGATCCCATTTACCTTTTGAACCTTTGCCATATTTCGAGATAAGGCAAGGTAATACTGTGTATTGGTTTCCAATTGTTCAAGGTTCAGCTTTTCAATCTCTTCCATGATATACCGGGCAGTACTATGGGCTTCCACATAGTTTTCACGGCTGGTATTGATGTCTCTTCCCCTTCTCGCATAAACAGCCCGATTTGAACTCTCGGTGAAGGTTTCAATCAAGTTATTGATTTTATTGATTTTAAAAGGATTTCTGGTCCCCAGCTCTTTTTCCAGCGTTTGGCCGCTCTGCTCTAACATCTCACTATGCAGGATATAATCATTGAGATAATCCGAATCCTTTGTTTGAATGTACAGGGCAAGGTTCTTTTCTGCCTGCTCCAGATGGAGTTTAACATCCTGATAAATGATGCTGCTGTAAAACATGCTATCAATTTTTTGCAGGAAATTGCTTGAGTTGATAGACATATACGCACTGACAAAACCCATCATTACCATTGCCAGCAAAAAAGAAAAGAGCATCTTTTTTCTGATCGTGTTTAAAGAAAACTTTCGTTTCCAATCCATAGCATCCTCCGATTATTTCTTATACTTGTACACATTTTGATCCGTAATGATATCAAAGGGTATATCAATAAAATCATTGCTATTGGTTTTCTCCTTTATTTCAATCAAAGACTCCACACTTTTTTTCCCCATCTCCTTTGCGTTCATATCGAAAGAAACATGGATCACATTCCCAATATATTCTAAAATAGTCCGAGCGGCACCGGTACCGATCAATGCCATATCGCCGACCCTGTTTAAATCAATCAGTACCTGGGCGGCTCCAATGGTGTCTTTTTCACTGGTACAGAAAATAGCATCAATATCGGGATACCGGCTAATGATTTCATAGGTTATGTCTTCAGCACTTAGCAACTCCTGATTTGTCTTTTTGATTGCTACGATCTCAATATTTTCATAGTTTTCCATCACATCCATAAAGCCTAAAATATTAAGATTACTTGTAATATCATGTTGATGCTGGGTAAAGCTTTGCACCAGTAAAGCAACCTCGCCTTCCTCAGCAATGGCTTCTGCCGTTCGCTTGGCGGCACTCTTCCCCAGTTCAAAGGCATTATACCCGACAAAGCAGTTTCGATCTGTCCCCTGGGCGTCCGTATATGCAAACACCACCGGAATTTCTTTGCCGATCGCTCTATTGATTGCCGTGATATATTCTTCATCATAAATGCCCTGCGCAATAATACCGTCTGCCTTTGAAGCTATGGCAATATTAATGTTTTTTGTAGCTTCCTCAATGTCCTCGGCATTGATAAATTCAATAAAGACATCTCCCTTTTCCGCAATCTCGGCTGCCCCGCTGCTAAAACCGGTTAGAAAGCTGTCGGTCAGCTGATACATGATTACTGAAAAGTGGTATTTGTAGTCTTTTGGGGACTCGTGGCTTAACGTATCCTTATGCGAATCTTCTTCGGGAATTTTTGAATAAATGGCCGATATTGCAAATGTAACGGCAAGTACGACAACCAGTATACCCGTTGATATTATGAATAATATATTGAACTTTTTGTTTTGGCCGCTCTGACTCCTATTTTGCATTCTGTTCCTCCTTAAGAAATTGTATACCTGGGGGAACACCCCGCAAACACATGTTCAAGATAATCCGCTGCAGCCGCTCAGTACATTTAATCAAAATAAATACTGCTGTACTGCGCCGCTCTTTGTTCAAATAAATGTCATTTTAAAGACCGCAGTTATCCTATTATTCATTATATACCAATATCAAAGTAAACCCTATAGCATATTTTTAACAATAAAAATATACAGAGCATTGCGTCCTCTATCTTTTGTTTTCATTTTCTTTTAGCATGAATGAAGTATAACCGACTCCTGCGATAAGACCCATGTTCCGGTTTAACCTGATTTGCCTTATTGGGTACGAATGGAATTAGAGTATTCAAATACATATCATGTTTCGGTTCAACCAAGCATTTTATTAAACTGCAAGACGATATTAAACTATTTAAATACATTACATGTTTCGGTTCAACGGTCTCAAAGTAACCCTATACGGCACACAGAAAGAATTTAAATACATTACATGTTTCGGTTCAACGGTCCGCTTCTGTTTTTGGAAAAACCACCGAATCCCATTTAAATACATTACATGTTTCGGTTCAACTAAAGTAAAAACAGTTGATGGGGCTGCTGGTGAAGTATTTAAATACATTACATGTTTCGGTTCAACTTGGAGCAAATTGCAAGTATTAGAGAAAAATTAAGCAATTTAAATACATTACATGTTTCGGTTCAACTGAAGTTGCCTCGACGAATGTCGGTGCAGGTGCGTTATTTAAATACATTACATGTTTCGGTTCAACCACAGTAAAATCAACAAATCAAATTCACAAAAATCTTTGTATCTCCCGTCATTCAACAATTCCAAAATTTTTTCCCAATCGCAAACAACCTTTTGACAATATTTGCATCAACAAGCCCTCTATCCTTATTTTACAATACTTTTACCCGGTTGTCACTAAAAAACGGTTGGGAAAAATGTTTCAATGCCATCCCGGTATCATTAAGCCTTCATATCCTTAATGCCTGCATCACTCGTATTCTTCATCTAACTTTTTGCCTCACTCCTGAAAATCTACCCCTATTATCGCGCAAGCCATCCACCGTCCACTGCAATGGTATATCCATTCACATAATTGGCTGCATCAGAAGCTAAGAATACAGCCGCCCCGTGCAGCTCTTCCGGTTCGCCCCACTTACCGGCAGGAATTCTGCCTAGTATTTCTTTATTTCTTTTCTCATCGGCTCTTAACGGTGCCGTATTGTCGGTAGACATATACCCGGGCGCAATTGCGTTAACATTAATATTATACTTTGCCCATTCATTGGCCATTAAACGAGTCACGCCCATCACACCACTCTTGCTGGCCGTATAAGAAGATACTCGAATGCCACCCTGGAAGGAAAGCATGGACGCAACGTTAATAATTTTACCGCCGCTCCCCTGCTTAATATATTGTTTTGCAGCTGCCTGACTAAGGAAAAAAAGGGTCTTAAGATTAACATCCATTACATCGTCCCAATCTTTTTCAGTAAATTCAATGGCATCTGCCCTTCTGATAATACCTGCGTTGTTAACCAGAATATCAATTTTCCCAAAAGCTTCTACCGCTTTATCTATGATGCCCTGAACAGGCTTAGTGCTCATTAAATCCGCTCGAATACGCAAAAAATTTCTGCCCAAACCCTCTACTTTTTCTTTCGTCTCCCACATATCTCCGGTACTAACACCGACAATATCGGCACCGGCCTCTGCCAATCCAACCGCCATGGCCTGCCCTAAACCCCTGCTTGCACCGGTAATAATAGCTACCTTACCGGTTAAATTAAACTTATCTAAAATCATCATCATTACCTCCTTGATTAGTTTGGAATGCGGCATTGGGTTATTTGCTTACACAATTTCGGCCTTTTTTCTTGGCCCTGTACAACGCCTTATCAGCTGCCTTCAAAACCTCCTCTGCCGATTTATATTTATCGCTTTTTTCAGCTACTCCGATACTAATAGTAACACTTAAATCCTTAGAAACCATTTTTTCTTTTCCATTTACTTTTCTTCTCTTTTTATATGCATATTTCTGTTTTGATATATGCTCCCTTAATTCTTCCAGATAAGGAATAACATCATTCTGTGTTTTGTCCGAAAATAATATGGTAAACTCCTCTCCTCCGTACCTGAAAGCCCTGCCGCCGCCATTTACTTTTTGCAAATTGGACGCCACTATCTTTAAAACTTTGTCCCCTGTATCATGCCCGTATTTATCATTGAACTTCTTGAAAAAATCAATATCCATCATGGCGATAACATATTTCCCGCGCAGCTTCATCATCGATTCATTAAGCGCTCTTCTTGCAGGTATATCCGTTAATTCGTCTATGTAGGCCATAAAATATGAAGCTTCTATTACACCTATAATGAGTATTAGTCCTGCCATAGCAAAGGATATTGGCAGCGCTAGAAATAGATCATTCAAAGTAAGTCCGATAAAAACTATCAATGTTGCACCTATTAAGGAACTATTCATTAGGGTGGGCTTCAATGATATTTTTATACTCAAAAATAAAAGGACACCAAAAAAGGTTAGAATACACACTTGAGTCATAGGAATTGTCTGAAGAAACTCCCAATGGACAAATTTATGACGGATTAGTACCTGAACTTGACTCTGTTGCAGTCGGATCATCCACCATACCGAAATAACCTGAAATAGTATAAATCCAAATCGAATTTTTCCCCATAAAGTTAGAATACCTCTTTCCTTTAATATAGAAAACAAAAATATGTTTATGGGAATAATAAAGCAAAGAATATTGAAAAGCCTGACGATTTTAATACCTGTATGATGTGTGAATATACCTCCATAGGATAATACCGCCTGGCTGAGCGCCAAAATCAAGCTTAAGAAAAAAACTTTACTTTTATTAAACCTTGAGCCTAACAACATTCCTCCCAAGAACAAAAAATATGAAATATATTGCAGTACTATCGTCCATGATTCGGGAAATTTTGAGACATTAAGTATTAATGTATAGGTTATGATTACAAAGCCAATAGGTATACTTATAAGTCCGATTAACTTTCTGCTTTTGCCAGATCTCATTAGAATAATCCTTTCTACCTCTTTCTATATATACTCTTATGATCATTACAGCATATATTCATTCGGTATAATGTCACTATTTACCTATGAATAATAATATCATATTTCTTGATAAAATTCATTATTTTTCATGTAGTGCTAGATTAATCTTGGGAAAATCTAGAGTTACAGAAGAGAACAGCCTTTTAGTACTTTGCAGCGGTACGGCAAAAAACTACACCTGCTTTGCCAAATACAAGAACCTCAAACATATAAGTGTCAATGGTTCCAAGAAACAGTATGTAGCTGAAAAAATTACTATATACAGAACGTCAATTCCTATCACAGCAGACTGGAAGATTGGATTAACCACACTTTAGGGGTGTGGCTGCAAAAAATATAGATACATACCGGATATGATTCGGTTAAATACATCTCATGTTTCGGTTCAACGAATAATAAAGACCATAAAAATGAGAAAACTTTTTTATTTAAATACATTATATGTTTCGGTTCAACAGACCAAGATATGCTTAATAAGCTTGCGGACTTTTTATTTAAATACATTACATGTTTCGGTTCAACCAAAATAAAATCTGCTAAAACTGTCATGGCAATCCTATTTAAATACATTACATGTTTCGGTTCAACCAAGTTACATAAACATAAATTTATGGAGGTAAAACAATTTAAATACATTACATGTTTCGGTTCAACAGTTTTTGTTCGCGCTAGAATAAGAGTTACAAATTCATTTAAATACATTACATGTTTCGGTTCAACTCTGATCAACCACCCACAACAACATATCGAATACAAATTTAAATACATTACATGTTTCGGTTCAACGGCCATACTTATAACATTATTATTAATGGCCAACCAATTTAAATACATTACATGTTTCGGTTCAACCAGCCAATGCTTCGGTTAGATCTTCTATTTGTTGCATTTAAATACATTACATGTTTCGGTTCAACGTTCTCTTCCGGAGTATGAAACAAAACGCTTATTTATATTTAAATACATTACATGTTTCGGTTCAACCTTACCATAGGAGCTATACGGTCTTTTGAAAATGTTATTTAAATACATTACATGTTTCGGTTCAACGCAGGTGCATCATATAAAAACAAGAGGTTCCGGGGGATTTAAATACATTACATGTTTCGGTTCAACCATATAAGGAATATACGGACCTTCCAGGTGTTGTTGCATTTAAATACATTAC
>JAKSBV010000205.1 GCA_022360955.1 Bacillota bacterium | reverse complement strand
CTTTTCCAAATTCATTAATCACCAGGCCCGCTTTTTTATCGGAAAGCATGTTCAAAAGTTCCTTTAACAGGGTAGTTTTTCCTGCTCCTAAAAAACCGGTCAACTAATAAAGCGCTATTTTTTTTTGTTCAGCCATAGGGCATTCCTCCTTCAATCCTACTATTGCGTTTCTATATATAGATAACGCACACTAGCACAGCAGGTTACATCTATAATACTATATTTTTTAACAAAATTCTGTGAAAAATTTTTGATTTGTTGCAGTTTTTAACGCTTTTATATATATCATCACCTGTTTTGCGATGTATTCTCAAGCCTCATCTCTCAGCCCTCAACTATTTTTCAGCTTTTTGGAATAACCTTATAATCTTTATCTCACGGCTTTAGTACTGTCAAGCACCTTATAAACGGCTGCTGCCGCCTCTGCCATTGTTGCATTGTCTTTAGGTCTAAAATATCCATTGCTCTCCCCGACGATATTCAGCCCTTTGCCGATCGCGACATACCCAATTCTTTCCGCACTTACCTCCGCCCTATCTTCAAAATTTAATACAAACAAATCTTTTGCTTTTGCCAGCCTATCATATCCGAGAAATTTCACAAGCTTTTCAATCATTTCTTCCCTTGTTATCTTGGCTTCGGCTTTAAACATTTCTTCTTTGTTCTCAATAAAACCGTATTCTACTGCCAGCTGTAAGTATCTATAGTTTTCATTTTCTTTTGTAATATTTTGAAATTTCAGTGTTTCCTCATTACCCCCTATGTAATCATGATACCCTTTTGCCCTGACAAGCATTTTGATAAACGCTATGACCGTAATGCTTTGATCCGCTTGAAAGGCTTCAGCATCAATGACCCCCTGCGAAGCCAGTATGCTTAATTCTTTTTCCGCCCAATGTCCCTTTATTTTCTGTTCAAACCCCCTTGCCGGCTCATTTGTTTTCTCTCCAAGGTCATTGATAAACCTTCCCGTTAAAGCATCTATATTTTCTAGGGAATAAGAGGCGGCCGCCGACTGCAATCTATAGACAAGTTTTATTTCCATGTCATTTACACTACCGTCTTGAATCTTGCGAATGGCCGTATAGGCAAGCTCCGGTTCATAAACACCAAATAATATCTCCTGTGCTTCTTCCTCCGTAATAGCCGCATTGCCATCAGGAAAAACCAAATCTTCATCCCAATTACAGCTTAATTCCATTACTTCACCGGTTTTGCTGTCAAAACTCACAACAATATTATGATCCATATAGGCTAAGCCATTAACCCGCCTATGAAACCGAAGGCAGATTCTCCGTTCCGTCCTATCTTTACCCCTCGCATACACATGGTTCGGATAGGGCTGCTCGGTTTCAATCTCTTTGAGTCTATCGGGAAAATACATAGCTATCAGACGAATAGCCTTATCATAAGCCTGTTCCCATGTGATCTTCGGTTCAAACTCTTCATCAAGACTTTCTTCATGCCGGTGCCTGTATACCGATATCAATTGTTCTGTCATGGCATCAATCATCATTCGTCCTCCATAATCATACATAGACCGCGACCCGTCTTTTTTGATAAAATGTGCCGACCAGGCCTTTTTGTTTCCGGGTTCCCAGTAATTTTCCCGGTCCACATACCGAATACTTTCTATCTTATAGTCATTTCCAAACAATTCTTTGATCTTTTGATCGATCACTTGTCTCGCTCGACCGTTATCGATTTCTTCACCGGATTTTCGGATCGGTTTTGCCTTTTTAACCAAGTTCTCTTTATCATTTTGGCTTAAATCCTTAACCCTTTGTTCCACATTCCTTTTTCCTGTCCTGTCAATCATTTTACCGCTTTCGGCATCCAGCACATTGCCATAGGAGAAAACAGGAGTATACACAAGTTTTACCCGTCGCACAGGCTCCGCATCAATGCAACGATGTGTAAAAGGTATATAGCAAAGGGTGATATCCATTTTCTCCTTGAATAGTTGGTATGCTTTTTCTTGAGTGATTACATCCTCCGGTACCGGAAATACAAGCGTATCGTCCCACCGATAGGCATAGGATCTAACCTTTCCGTTCACCCCGTCTATCTCCACCGCAATATAATCTCTATCAAACGGTATGCCATTGATCTCCCTCATATATCTAAAATGATAATTTCCAAAACTATGTCCTCCATTGTCCTGACGGCTGGCATCCTTTTGCGTCAATTTAACTTGCTTAAAGGCTTCGGGACTGATGCCTTTAATAAAATCCTCTCCGATTTTCTTCGCTTGCGCTTCGGTCATCGTCGCTATCATGGGCTGTTCTTGCTGATAGACATATTCATGTTTGCTGAAACGCTTAATCTTTCGGTTATTAGCGTCCACAACCACATCAATATTAATACTACGTTCATAATCGTACATATGCCCTTCTATTTGCCATATATAGCCTGGACTTATTTCATCGTCCTGTCTCAGCACTATCTCTGTCTGAAAATGCTTATCATCTATTTCTATGTCAAAAAAATTTTTAAGTATACTGCCGGCAATTCGCTTTGCCTCATCCTTGGAAACTTTTACACCACTTTCCTGTAACCTTTCATCGGCTAAAATTAAATTTCCCGAACTTTGTACGACTTGTTCCGCAGCTATCTCCACAGCAGAAACCTGGGGTATGACACTAAATATTCCGGTAAAAACCACAAAAATTAAAAACCATTTGCTTAGCATCATTCAATCCTCTCCTCGTTTGTAAAATTATTACATTTACCTTTTATTATATGATACATTGATAAAATATTTAAGAGCTATTGATATTTGTAACTTAAATGTAATATTTTTCTATCAAGGTGTTGAAAATAAAATTATCGTTGAAAGGACACACCCTACTGCAAATATATTGTTATGCAAACCGTAAGGATACTATTGGTATGATTTTCAGCCATCCTATATCTTTTATATGTCCTACAGCCTGTATTTTTATAACAACAAAGCTGAGAATGAAATTTAAATACTGGGTAATCATAATACTAAGACAGGGCACTGCAAGTGATGCATACTATTTTAAAGACTGACGCCTATAGTGTTTTTAAAAAAACAGGAGGGAACAAAGATAAAAATGGATAAAAGACTTTCAAGCGGGGTAAAAACGCTGCTCATTCTAGGAACAATCATATTTCCCGGTCCATTATTAGGAATCATTCTCGGCATTATATGGATGACCGGAAGCCAGTATGCGGAGGATAAGAAGTCATTTGGAAAAATCTTACTTATCATCGGCATCGTAGTGGCAATTATAGCATGTATCTTATATTTTACTGTAGGTGCCCTACTAGGCCCACTAATACCGGAAGATATGGGGACCTATTGAAAAAATCCTTGGGAGATGAACCCAAGGGTTTTTTCATAATATGACGTGGTTTGATCTAAATGCATTTTAAGGTTTAACGTTGGATATGTATTAAAGTACGCCATCTTTATTGAATAAGGCCCGAAAAATCTATGCCTTATAACCTATTATAACCCCAACGATTATGACAAGCAGGCGCAAAACCATTTCCTTTTTTACTATATATCGTTGATAGGGGTATTCCTGCCGAGCCAGTTTAGTTCGCTGTCTATTACAAATTGACTTGACCAATTAAGGTCATCTATACCCCAGTCTGCAAAATGAATAATACACTCATAAAACCTTTCAATGTTTTCCTTGTTTTTATTAGACAATAGATCACCGATAATACTCATAATATTTTCCGGTTTTTTCTTCACTTTGTCCAGCACTTTCATAAACCATTTGTGATATGGGTACAAAACCTCATTATATGCAAGGATTAGTCTTCCTCCAAATAGCACTAAGTTGGATACCGAGTGATTTAAAAGGTACTCATTATTGTGTTTGATTGCTTCAAAGGCATACCACTTCCATGCTTCCAATTGCGCAAAGAATCTTCCGACATTTTCTGCCTTTTTGTCAGTCGGGTATGTTGTTATCTTTTGAAGCAATGCGTCTAAGGCTTCAATTTTTGTGTATAAAATAACAGCCCCCTCAAAGGCAAATCTTGACGGTTCGCTGCCCGATTCTGCAACCTTCTCCATAAAACCCCTACTTATATATTTACCGTCAACATACCCATCCTCATATGTGCAGATTTTCTTATTCCAATAGGTCAATTTACCTATTTTAGCCTTTCTTTCATAATCTTCTTCCGATATTATAATCATAATATCGACATCGGACTTAGGCATTGCAAAGCCATGGGCAATTGAACCCGTTAACAATATACCTAATACTGTTTCATCGGTTCTCAGTTCTTCTACTATTCTTTCAATGGTTTCTTTATGATGTTTATACATAATCATAACTCCTTACCTTATAAGCACGGATTAAAAAAAACAGCATAACTTGATCCGTCTTTTTTCTTTTCCTGCAAATGACCAATTCCTTTTTATGTTATAATTCTACATTTTTTTTAAAATTCCTTCCTTTTTTACGATTATTCTTCTTGACAAACTATGGGTGACAATTGTAAACTGTCTATGAGGTTATATCTATAATTTGAAAAACCCCCCAATAAAAGTTAACCTAACAAATCCGATTTAAAGCTATAACATGATCTTTGAAAAAAATATTAAGCTATTGTAATACTGGCGACACAGGCTCTTTAAACACTCAATATGTTCATTCGGGATGTTGGTATCGCAAAACTCTTAAAACCTATAGAGTAGGGCAGTTTTTCTTTTTGTCGGTTTTATCATTTTTTACTTTTTTTATGTCGATATTTTTGATAGAACCGGCTTGGATGCGTTCTGTTACGGAAACCTTATATCTATATAGATATCACACTTTAAAATCGAATTTATATTTGGACAAAAAGCGTAAAACCATCGTTGTTTGATCTAAATGTATTTTAAGGTTGCAGTGTAATATCTTTAATGAACGAAAAAGGATTTTTTGATAATACCCTTGTTTCCGTAGCAACGAAGGATTTTGAATCAAAATTCTTTTCTGCTTTCTCCAAAAGATCTACCGCCCTTTGGATGTCTGGATGAACGGAGGTCAACAATGGAAACCATTGAAATCAAAGAAATTCTGCAAATGATCCAGAAAAGACTCTGGATTGTTGTAGTTGTCACGTTAATATCAACGACAACAGCAGCCGCTGTTAGTTGGTTTGTACTGGAACCTATCTATGAGGCAAACACATTAGTATATGTAGGTAAAAATGTTAATGTTCCTGAAGGCATTGGGTATTATGACCTGCTGATCAATGACCAGCTGGTAAAAGATTACCGCGAATTGGTGAAAAGCAGGCTGGTTGCAAATACGGTTATTGAAGAACTGGGATTTACAAATATGACGATCGGTCAACTAACAGGCACATTAAATGTAAATTTGAAAGCTAATACCCGACTAATTCAAATTAAAGCAGCACACAGAAATCCTGAGACGGCAAGAGATATTGCTTCTAAGGTGACAGAAGTGTTTAAAGAAAAGGCAGTAGCATTAATGGATGTGGAAAACGTATATGTGATTGACTGGGCAGAAGTACCCACGCATCCTATCGGCCCCCGGAAAAAACTCAATGTGGTTATTGCAACTTCTGTAGGAGGGATGATCGGTTTTGGACTTATATTGCTTATTGAGTACTTTGATAATACAATCAAAACCCCTGAAGATGTGCAAAAACACCTTGAACTTCCTGTTATCGGAACCATACCGACTTTTCCTGAATAATTCATAATGAATCGGAGTGAATGATGATGGTATTAGAAAATTTAGTCATAACACATACTGACCCTAAATCACCCGTATCGGAAGCGTATCGAATGTTAAGGACGAATATACAGTTTTCCTGTATCGACAGGCCGCTAAAGAGAATAGTGGTTACAAGTGCAAATCCCCATGAAGGAAAGACGACAACAATTGCAAATCTTGCAGTTGTTTTTGCCCAATCTTGCTGCAAAACCTTATTAATTGATACGAATTTCAGGCGCCCCAGAGTGCATGAAATATTTGGCCTGCTCAATTATGCGGGTATGAGCAATGTATTGGCACATCAAAAGGATTATACAGAATGTCTGCGTACGGTTAATATCGAGAAGCTTGAGATATTAACCTCAGGCCCCATCCCCCCTAATCCTTCGGAAATGTTGTCTTCCAAATCTATGTTGACATTCCTCGAGAAAATCCATTCGGAGTATGACATCATTTTATTGGATGCACCTCCGATTGGCATGGTTACGGATGCCGCCATATTGTCTACCATTACGGATGGGACGATATTGGTGGCCCATTCCGGTAAGGTGGAAATTGAGGCTATCCAAAGAGCGAAGGAGTCCCTGGAAAAGGTTAATGCAAATATTATTGGTGTTGTGTTAAATAAATTAAGTAAAAAAGTATCGGAAAAATATTATTACCAATATGGTTACTGCGAAGAAGGTAAAAAAAAGACGGAAAGACCGCGTCGGCGGAAAATGCCGGAGAACTGGCCTGTCAATATATGATATGCCAAACGTAAACACCCCATCCTGTACTCTCCTCCACAGTGTACGGGGAAAAAATGTTGCAATACTTCCTAGCGTGGCCGTCTTACCTGTTGCATTTGATCCAAGCAAACCGAATATTTGTCCTTTCTCCGTGCTGAACGATATATTGTCTACAGCTTTATTAAGGCTGTCTTGGTTTTCTGTTCCGCCATTTGCTTCCTATTTAACTTATAGATTTTCG
>JAKSBV010000437.1 GCA_022360955.1 Bacillota bacterium | reverse complement strand
GAGAATGTCCCCGGTATTGTACCATAAAGCGTTGTTATTTGACTCTCCGCCCCTGTTTAGTCATTTTCCGCCCTCCGATCTCCGGTTTATCCATAGGATTATAGTTCTAATGCTAGTGTGCGGTATCTATATAGATATCCAGCTTTAAAATCGAATTTATATTTACGCAAACAATGCAAAACCATCATTGTTTGCGTAAATAGTATTTTTAGGTTTAAAGTTGGCTATCTTGAGTATGAGAAGTATATTTAAAAAAATACTTGCGGGAAGAGCATGTTTAAAGGTAAAATAGTAATAATTATACATTTTTTTAAATTATAGAATTTTTTGGGTTTTTATTTATTCAAAACATATATTTGATTTTAAAGTTAGATATCCATAAACATATCGTTATCTCTAAAGGTGTATATCTTTAGAATAGCTAAATCTTTGAAAGGAGAGGGGATATTGGAAGAAAAGTTAAAGATTCAAAATGCAGAAAACACCGAACAAATGAGCCCTCGCTTAAACAAATACATCAGATATGGTATTATCTATTTTTCTATCGTTTTTATTATTACCGGTACATTTATAGGCGTCGGTGCTTACAATATTTTATCCTATCCTAATATTTATCAAGGTGTGTATATCCATGATACCCATGTAGGAGGAGAAAGTAAAGCGTCGGCCATTGAAAAAATTACACAGATCTACCAACAGGTATTGGTGGAGAAAGAGGTTACAATAAGCTGTAAAGGTGTGAACAGAACCATTTCTTCTAAGCGGATAGGTGCTAAATATAATGTAAGCCAAGCGGTATTACAAGCATTTAACGTAGGCAGACAGGAAAATGTGATCAAAAGATTGTTAAACATTTCCCACCTCAAAAAAAATAATGTCAAAATTCCTTTGACGGTTCAAGCAGATCAAGAACAATTACATAAAGAAATAAAAAAATTGGCAGATGAAATAGACATACCTGTAAAGGAATATGAAGTCAAGGTAGTGGACGATACATTAAAAATAAAAAATGGCCTTCATGGTGAGCGTATCAATATAAACCAAGAAGGAAAAAAGGTATTACAGGCTTTTGCAAAGGGAAATACGGATCCGGTGCTATTAGTGAGTGAAATTGTAAAACCTAAACCCATCGATGTCAAGACGTTGTATGACGAAGTATGTACGGAGCCTGCAGATTCGTATTTTGAGATTGTAGATTATCGTATCCATATCGTTCCCCATGTGATTGGAAAAAAGTTTGATCAAGATGAAGCAAGGGAAATTATTTCTAATCATAGGGTAGAGCAGGAAGAATTTGAAATTCCCCTTGTGATCAAAGAGCCTGTAATCACAAAAGAAGTGTTAGAACAGCAGCTTTTCCAAGATAAAATGGCTTCTTACACCACTTCATTTAACGCAGGCAATGTTCCACGAAGCCATAATATTGCATTAGCGGCTTCGAAAATCAGCGAAGCTGTATTAGGATCCGGAGATACATTTTCTTATAATGAAGTTGTGGGAGAGAGGACGTTGGAAGCGGGATATCAAAATGCCCATGTGTATCTTGGCGATGAGATCGTGGATGGAATCGGGGGAGGGATATGCCAGGTTTCTACCACCTTATATAACGCCGTACTTTTCTCCGACCTCAAGGTTGACAAGAGGGTCAACCATTCGATGACAGTGGGGTATGTACCTGTCGGGCAGGATGCGGCAGTGGCATACGGGCTTATAGATTTTAAATTTACCAATGATACCGGCTGGCCCATAAAGTTGGTTTCAGAGGTTGATGTAAAAAAAGGAAAAATTACTTTTGATATTTTTGGAACAAATGAAACACCTGAAAAAACCATTGAAATAGAAAGTACTGTTTTAAAGACCATCCCGTTTCCTACCGAATATGTTGACGAACCGGAATTAGAGAAAGGGAAAACCGAAATCAAGCAAAACGGCGGCAACGGTTATGAGGTGGAAACCTATAAAGTGATAAAGCAAAATGGAAAAGTGGTCAGTAAGGAATTGATATCCAGGAGTAACTATAGACCGATTAAACAAATAGAAAAAAAGGGCATAAAAGAAGTGGAAATACCTATCACGATACCGGAGCATCGTGTTATAGATACTGAGCTGGAAGAAAGGGAAGTATTACCGCCGGACGAACGATTGCCGGAAGTATAATGGTCCGATGGACCATCAATAGATTAAGGTGCTAATCACATGGATGTGGTTAGCACTTTTTTATGATCTTCTTTGGTTTTTATTCCCTCTAGTCAACAGGTTTACATAATGCTAATATAAAGATAATGTGAAATTTTTAATATATGTATTGGGGAGTGTTTCAAATGAGAACGGCGGTTCGAAAAGTGAGTATATTATGTATAATGTTTGCAATAATTATAAGCTTTATCATTCCTTATCAAGGTGCTGCGTTTCAAGGGGAAGATACATTTTTTATGAGGGATATCTCAGGACACTGGGCGGAAGATGACCTTAAAGAGCTGTCATATATGGCAATAATGAATGGTGATAACGATAAAAATGCCAATCCGGACCGGTCTATTACCAGGGCAGAATTTATGGCTTTATTAGTAAGGGCCTTAAACAATGAAAAGGATAGAATAGAAGGCGGCGCAGGGTTTAGTGATGTAAAACCGGAAGATTGGTATTATACCATTGTTTCTATTGCAAAAGAAAAAGGAATCACACAGGGCAATGGGACCGGAAAGTTTTTACCCAATCGGCAAATCACCCGTGAAGAAATCGTACTTATGCTGGTAAGGGCAATGGGGCTGGAAGGAGAATCCCTTGAGATTGATTTTAAGGATATCAAAAACAATTATAAATACGAAAAAGAACTAAGTGCTGCCCTAAAAAGCAATATTATTAACGGCTATAAAGACAATACGTTTAGACCCTCTAACAATGCGTCAAGAGCCGAAGCAGCAGTGATGATAAAAAGAATGTTGAGTATTTCCGACCCATCTATGGATCAAGCTGGTGAACAAAAAGAAATAGAGTTATTGATCAAAGACTATCTTACACAATATGTAGATAAGAAAAATCGTAAAGATACAGAGCTAGACTTCAATGTGATGCATTCTATCGGAAAAGCGGAAAATGATAACCGGGTAAAATCCCAAGCTATCCAATTATATAAGGAAAACGGTATTAATGTTTGGGAATCGATCGATCATTTGGAGATACGGGTTACGGAAATCACAACGGGTATTGCGAAGGCAGCTGCACGTTATGAAGCAACCTATACGAGGCATTTTGAGGATGGGAGCAACAGAGTCAAGACGTACCAAGCGGAGGAAAAGTTCAGTTTAAGAAAAGTTAAGGACAAGTGGAAAATCTATGATGTGCAGGAGAGGCTATATCAAGATGAAAAAATAAATCTGACGTGGGAACAGATAGCCGTAAAAACACCGGATATGTCAGGTGTTCCACAAATGAAAGGCTTAGATATTATTTCCCCTACATGGTTTGAATTAAGGAACAGTGACAATGCGCTGGGGGTAAAGGCAAGTGATCCCGTGGTATATCAGGATTGGCAGACAAATATCCATATGATTGATATGGGAGACCAACAGTTTATGAAATGGGCACATCAACACGGCTATGATGTGTGGGGATTGTTTAGAAACGAGTTTGATATCGAAGTGGCGAATAAGGTGTTAAATAGTAAGGAATCCAGAAAAGAATGCATAGAACTGTTGCTGCAATATGTTAACAACTATAAGCTGGATGGCATTAATATTGATTTTGAAAATGTGTACTATGAGGACAGGCATGTCTTATCTCAACTGGTAAGAGAATTAGCGCCGGTATTAAGAGAGCAGGGGGTTATTACGTCGGTTGATGTAACAAAAATCGAACCCACCAGTTGGACATGGTCTATGTGCTATGATAGAAAAGCGCTTGGGGAAGCTGCCGACTATATTGCTTTCATGGCCTATGATCAAAACGGAAGCTGGAGTAAAAAGAGCGGTTCCGTAGCACAATATACTTGGGTAGAAAAAGGATTGCAGGGGATTATAGAACAGGTGCCGAATGAGAAGGTATTGCTGGGGTTACCCTTTTATAACCGTCTTTGGGAAGAAGTAAACGGAAAAGTGACGGGGACGCGGGCCATTTCAATGCAGGAGGCCCAGCATCTAATCCATAGCCATAGTGCCGATGTGGTTTGGGACCGGCAAAGCGGACAATATTTTGCCACTTACCGCAAGGGAAATAAAACCTATAAAATGTGGGTAGAAGATGCCCACTCCATTAATCTGAAGTCATCTTTAGTGCACAAATATGAGCTTGCAGGAACGGCAAGCTGGAGGAGAGGGTATGAGACCCCCGACATATGGCATGTCCTCTATGATAATTTAAAAAAATATCAAAGCTATGACGCATGGGTAAAAGGAAGTAGTATGAAATGGTATTGGAGTAAAAACTAGAGAAAAAGCTCAAAACGAAGTAATAAAAAGGTATATGTACTTATTTTTACATATACCTTTTTTTAGGTCTTTTTGAGTGGTGAATTGTATACATGATTTATGGTATAATAGTATTGACATAAATTATATTTTCATGAAAAATATAGTAGATGTTGTAATTTTCTTTTCTTACATCGATGTTATACTTTCTTTTAACATTTTTTTCTGAATGGAGTATATTTTGTCATCTATCTCTTAGCAAATAGTATAAAGAATGGAGGAGTGGTGGAAATAGAGGAGAGGAGGTAATGAAATGGATCCAAACATTAACATACCATTGTGGATTACAATTATAGGAAATTTTGGATTCCCTATTGCAATTACTTTATATCTCTTTATTAGATTTGAAAGAAAAATTGAAAAACTGGAACTAGATATTCACAATTTAATACATATGATTGAATTATGGAAAAGGGAATAATTATTTTACATAGAAGCAAACGATAAAGATAAGGATTTACAACCTAGAACTACATTTGGATAAGCAACGATGATGTTGCATTTTTTATCCGGATATATATTTGGTTTTGAAGTGTTATAGCTACATCTTCTACCTGTTGATAACGGTTTAGCTTATTAAATGAACGACATAGGTTTTCTATGAGCTGAGGATATTTTTCAGGATGTTCCGCTGCATCCGTAAGGATTTTCTGGTCCATTCTATATCCGTTGAGGGGATAATCTTTTTTGAAAAATATCCGTCTAAGATTACACAAAGATT
The DNA here is from genome assembly GCA_022360955.1 of Bacillota bacterium. Lineage (GTDB taxonomy): Bacteria > Bacillota > Clostridia > SK-Y3 > SK-Y3 > JAKSBV01. The sequence goes on along the minus strand of JAKSBV010000437.1, from coordinate 10,323 downwards.
GTTTATTGAATCCCAATATTTTAAAGATAATGGCAGTTGTCAAAGCAATAACGTCCCTGTGTGGTAACGATAGGGGCTTGATACAGCCAATTAAACGGCGAGAATCCTCTTATGGTCTCTGCTATGGAACGGGTCTGCGTCAGAGATAAAGGACTCGCCGTTTTTTCGTCCGTCAGCCGTATAAAGGAAAAAACTAGCACCGTCCTTCGCCCTCTGAACCGATAAGAATAGGATTGGACATGACACCTTTCACAGCCCTTCTGTGCGTAATGCTTGCTTTTTTATCCACAATAGCGTTGGTAAGCAGTACATCTTCTTCGATCAGGGCATTGTGCATAACAATGCTGTTTTTAACCACTGCTCCTTTGCCTACGGTTACGCCGGGAAACAAAATGCTGTTTTGGACCCTTCCTTTAATATGACATCCGCCGGCGATAAGGCTGTTTCGTACATCTGCATTTTCGCAGTACTTGGCCGGACTGCTGTCGTCTGTTCTGGTATAAATAGGTCCGTCTTTTTTAAAAAGCTCATATTGCCTTTTAAGATTTAATAAATCCATATTACATTTATAATAGGATTGGACAGTATTTATGCATTTCCAATAACCTTTAAAGGGATAGGCATATATATTGAGGTCCGGTATCTTTTTCATAAAAATATGCTCCAGCATATCCTTATTTCCGGGAGCAGCACAGGCTTCGACCAGTTGGATACATAACTCCCTTTTTAACAGGCAGACACCTATAGGAACATTTGCCTTTTTAGAATAAAAGGATTTTGGCTGCATGCCAAGTATTTTATGCGTCCCGTCTATTTGTAAAAAAGGTGCATGCCTGAAGTCTTGAACGGTGCAGTGATCCATTTGTTTATAGGCTACCGTAATGTCGGCATTTCTGGCTAAATGAAAATCCAAGATTTTAGTATATGAAAGCTTATATATGCAGTTTTCCCGGCAAATCACAACATAGTCGGACGTACTATTTTTTAAGAAGGAGAGGTTTTGATGCAGTGCGTCGGCGGTGCCATGATACCACCCGGAATGTGCATTGCCGAGATAAGGCGTAAGTATGGTAATCCCGCCGTTTTTTCTGTCCAAATCCCATTCTTTCCCCGAGCCGATGTGGTGAATCAGAGAACGGAACTTATATTGTGCCACCAAGCCTACATCATAAATGCCCGCATTGACCATATTGGAAAGGACAAAATCTATTACGCTGTATTTACCGCCTAGGGGAAGGGAGGCTGTACACCTATGTTCAATCAGCTCCTTTAAGGCGGGGTTTTGATCACTTGTCATGATGATGCCCATGATGTTGTGCATTTCCAATCGTCCTTCCTTTCTTTTAGTCTGCATTAAGTTGCTGTACTAGTTACATAGCCTTGGAACTTTAGTTCTTGGAATACTATTTAACGAGTACAGCGTGTTACATGATGATCTTTGAGCACGGCTTCAATCTAAGCTGTCTGTTGAAAGGTTCTTTTTTCTTTTGTATCGGAACAGAGATCACCCTATCTTTTGTTACAACAGTAATCGGAAAGCCATATATCCGGTGAGGATTGTGGGCCGGTGCGGTATGTATATCGCCTAAGGCACAATGCTTTTCCACGGCTGTATCTTCGCACAGCACACATTTCTTAATACACTGTTTTTTCCAATCCTGCAGCCGGACATCACAATGGAATCTTCAATGACGGCGCCTTTTTCCACCGTTACCCCGGGAAACAGGATGGAATCGGTTATCTTCCCGTGAATAATACACCCTTCTCCGACAATAGATCGTTTAATACGTGCCGTAGGAGATGCATAATGAACAAACAGTTCGCTGCTGCCGGTATATATGCGCCAGTCCTTATCATGCATGTCCAATGCCCATTCTCTTTTCAGCAAATCCATATTGGCCTTCCAGAAAGATTGGATGGAAGTAATATCTGCCCAATATCCTTTGAACCTGTAAACACACGCTTTTTGTCCATTGTGCAACATGGGATATAGGATGTTTTGTTCAATGCAATAGGGAGAAAAAAGCCCTTTGGGTTGCTCTAATAAGTAGGTTTTTAGGATATCCCATTTAAATATATAAACACCCATAGATGCAAGATTATTTTCTGAAAATTTAGGGTTCAGTTCGATTTTGTATAAATTGCTTTCACTATCTGCGTATACAATCCGGAATTGGCTGGCAATGTCCCAGGGAACCTGTACGGCCGACAGGGTAACATCTGCATTTTTTTGCCTATGAAGATGTAACATAGGGGTGTAATCCATTTTATAAATATTGTCGCCGGAAAGAATCAAAACATATTGGGGGCAAAATTGTTCAATATACCGGACTGTATGCCGGATATCATATCCGGGGCCGGCACCTTTTAAAATAGTAATGCCGCCGCTTTTGTGATACATGTCCCAAGCTTCTCCTTTGCCGATATGTGCCATGAGCTCCCAGTACGGGTATTGTGTAATAACCCCTACCGTATCTATGCCGGAGTGCATACAATTACTTAGTGGAAAATCAATGATCCTGTATTTACCGCCGTAAGGCATAAGGGATTTTGATATATTTTGGGTCAAAGGGCGTAATTCATTTTTTCGTTTGTTTGCGAGCATAAGGGCAATAACCTGTTTTTGCAATTCCGCTGTCTCCTATCATAAATACCTAACTTTAAAATCAAATCTATATTTGCACAAAAAATATAAAACCGTCGTTGTCTGTGTAAATGTATTTTAAGGCTGCAATACGATTATATTTCCGATTTTACAGTGCGTTATCTTTATCATAAAAACAATTGTCTAAATTATGGACAAAAACAGCGGATAAGATACAAAAACGAATCACATTTTTTAAAATAATCCTTGTATCAAAACAAAATTGCAGATATAATAAAAAGGAAATAAATTACATTAACGTTATATCGTAAAAGGGCAGGATACATAGCCCGCAAATAAACTCCTTATCAAGGAGGGAAAACAGGTGCAAAGGATTACAAATGTCGATGAAGTTGAAAAAATGATAAAAGGCGATCACCATGATGTTTTTAGTGTTCTCGGTATGCATAAAAGAGAAGAAGGCATGGTTGTAAGAGCTTTTTTGCCCTATACAAAAGCAGTGAGCGTTATAGATTTTCATCATAGGCACAAAACCTATGCAATGGCAAAAGGACATCCCGACGGTTTTTATGAAATATTGTTAAGGGATAGAGAGGATTTTTTTGAATACCAATTGGACATAACCGATGATTCCAATAACCGTTGGGTCGGTCATGACCCCTATAGCTTTTTGCCTGTTCTCTCCCATTACGACCTGTATCTTTTTAATAGGGGAGACCATAGGCGTATTTATGAAAAGTTAGGTGCACACAGGACGACGGTTAATGGTGTAACAGGTATATATTTTGCAGTATGGGCGCCCTGCGCGAGAAATGTAAGTGTAATCGGTGACTTTAATCGTTGGGATGGCAGGATAAATCCTATGAGAAAGCTTGGCGCTTCAGGGGTATGGGAGATATTTATGCCGAGGACCAATGAAGGAGCGCTGTATAAGTTTGAAATAAAGACACAAAGCGGAGAGATTTTAAGAAAAACAGATCCCTATGGGTTTTATGCTGAATTAAGACCGGATACTGCGTCAATTGTATATAATCTGGAAGGTTACCGATGGCAGGATCAAGAATGGCTGGAAGAGAGAAAAAGGGGCAATTATTTGGAAAGACCCGTGGCCATTTATGAAGTGCATATGGGTTCTTGGATGAGGGTATCTCGGGACGAAAACGGATTCATTTCCTATAGGGATGCGGCAGACAAGCTGGTAACCTATGTAAAAGAGATGGGTTATACACATATAGAGTTTTTAGCTTTGGCAGAGCACCCCTTTGACGGCTCGTGGGGATATCAAGTAACGGGGTATTATGCGGCGACATCAAGATATGGGGAACCGAAGGATTTAATGTATCTTATAGATGTCTGTCATCAAAACGGGATAGGTGTATTGTTGGACTGGGTTCCCGGGCATTTTCCCAGAGACGCCCATGGATTACGCCTTTTTGACGGAAGTGCGCTGTATGAACACTCCGACCCTAAGCAGGGGGAGCAGCCTGAGTGGGGTACGATGGTCTTTAATTATGGCAGAGATGAAGTGAAAAACTTTTTAGTCGGAAATGCATTGTTTTGGTTTGACAAGTACCATATGGATGGGTTACGGGTAGACGCCGTGGCCTCAATGCTGTATCTGGATTATGGAAAAGAGGAAGGGGAATGGGTTCCCAATCAATATGGCGGCCGGGAAAATATTGAAGCTGTCGCATTTTTGAGGCAGCTCAATCATGCAGTGCATACCGATTACCCGGGCATCATGATGATTGCGGAAGAATCCACAGCTTGGGCAATGGTATCCAAGCCTGCGTATGTTGGAGGATTAGGATTTGGCTTCAAATGGAATATGGGTTGGATGAACGATTTTTTGAGATATATGAGCATGGATTCGGTTTATCGAAAGTATCATCACCATTTGATTACTTTTAGTATGATGTATGCGTTCTCCGAGAACTTTGTCCTTCCTTTATCCCATGACGAGGTGGTGCACGGCAAATGTTCCATGCTCAGCAAGATGCCCGGCGATTACCGGCAAAAATTTGCAGGTCTTAGGGCAGCTTACGGTTATCAATATGGACATCCGGGCAAAAAATTATTATTCATGGGAGGGGAATTCGGGCAGTTTATTGAATGGAAATATGATGACAGTCTTGATTGGCACTTGCTGGAGTACGAGATGCATCAAAAAATGCAGTATTATGTAAAGGATTTAAACCGGCTTTATCAGTCGGAAAAAGCCATGTACGAAGTGGATTCCAGCTTTGAAGGCTTTGAATGGATTAATTGTGATGATGCCGGGCACAGTATCGTATCTTTTTTGCGTAAAGGAAAAGAGCGGCACGACATGCTGGTATTTGTATACAATTTTACACCGGTAGCCCATGGGCATTACCGGATAGGGGTTCCTTTCCATTTACCGTATAAAGAAATATTGAACAGCGATTCGGAAATATATGGCGGCAGTAATGCGGGCAATTGCGGAGGCTTACATGCGGAAGATATCCCATGCAACGGACGGGCCTATTCTATGGCGCTGAGAGTGCCGCCGCTGGCAATGCTGGTATTCAAGCCGATGTTCCAAAAGGGTAAAGACATAGAGGGGGATTCAGCGGAAACGAGGGTTTTATGATATACTATTAAGATAAGTGTTCATCATGAATAAAAAAGGAGAAAAGGTATGAAGATAGCAGTTGTAGACGGACAAGGCGGAGGATTAGGGAAAGCCATTATTGAAAAGCTCAGCAAAGAGGTAAAGGGAGAGGCCTATATTATTGCATTAGGAACCAATGCAATGGCTACGGCCTCCATGTTTAGGGCAGGGGCTGATGAGGGTGCGACAGGAGCCAATGCGATTATTTTTACGGCCGATAAGGTAGATATTATTGTAGGATCGGTAGCCATACTTGCAGCCAATGCAATGTTAGGCGAATTTAGCCCGAGGATGGCCGAAGCTATTGGCAGCAGCAGTGCAAAAAAAATATTAATTCCGTTGAATCGATGTCATATTGAAGTGGTGGGTACAAAGGATGGCTCCCTTCCCCAGCTCATCGATCTAGCTGTCTCACGGGTTAAAGAAATATGCAAAAAGCTCTAGCGGCAGGCTAAGGGGCTGAAAATATTTCAGCCCAAACGCTTTTGCCAGGGTTTTTTAATAGAGAACCCGCTGTAAAATTTAAGATATAATCGTACTCCGGCAACCGGTATGCCAAGGCTAAAAAACAGCTGAGGACTGAGAGGTGAGGGTTGAGAATGCCCCCCCCCACCGTTCATAGCACCTTGCTGCCGATTATTTTGTACCCCTGTGGGGTCACATTCCGACCTCCGCCCTCTGACCTCCGCAATTATTTAAAATTGTGTACTGCTTCAACGGCAGTTTTAATTTTATCTATTTCAATATCACCGGATAATGTGCAATCGGCACCTGCAACAAATCCGGTGAGGTCATTGCTTTTTAACACATCGGTCACTTCATTTGCAATTTGATCATGGGTGCCCGTATAGATAGTTCCGCGATTGTCGATCCCCCCCAGAATAGGCTTGTTAAAGAATTTACGTCCTTTTTCAAGAGAGTAGTTGTTTTTATGGACAGCCCAGTTCACAAGATCGGCCGGGTAGTCTTGATACCATTCGATGTTTGTTTTGAAATCATATTCCCGTTCTCCGCATATATGAAGAATTGTATATTTTTCGGCTTCTGAAATCGTATTTAATATTTTCAGATCATAAGGTTTAACAAGCGTTTCCCATTGGCTTCTGCTAAAACGTCCCGGTTCAGAAAACTGAGCAGCATAGTAGATACCGTCAAGGCCTTGTTCCAGATATCCCTGAGCGATGTCTGCAAGGCCTTCTGCGATGGCATTAATGCCGGCACAAACAGCTTTTGGGTTTTCTTTTGAATGTTCCATTAAAAGGGCATCTTCCGTAGCGATGACTGCAGACTTAAAAGGGCCGTACATTGTTGAAAATATCATGCATTCGCCGCCGCATTCATCAAGAATGCCTTTAATCAAATCAACTTGTTTTTTGTAAAAGCTGGATTTTCGGGTAGCCGGTTTAATCCTATACCAGTCACTAGGGGTTTTAACGGAGGTTTCCATATCATATCCGTATTCATACATGATTTTTATTAAATCCATATTGGTTTGACGATACATGTGGATATGTGCTTCCCTCAATTCATTCACCTCTTCAACTCCGGGAAAATGGAGCCAAAAACCTACAGGAACTTTATCAACAGGTTTTGCTTCTATGGCAGCTTTCATTCTTTCAAATTTATTCATAGTCGTTTACCTCACTTTTATTTTATATGGATAGCGAATAGAGTTAAAGGCCGGTCTGCTCACCTGAATATTCAAGGCATACGAAAGCCCCGCGAGGCCTCCAATATACTAAACCACTGTTCCCGTGTAAGGGATATATCCAACGCGTCTACACCGCTTTTTATCCGGCTTATTTCCATCGAACCGATAATAGGGCAGATACGGGCCGGATGCTTCAACAAAAAGGCATACAGGATTTTGTCTATGGAGTCGATGTTGTTTTCCGATGCAATTTCTTGCAATACATTTCTTAATCCGGCGTAGTCCCGGAAATCAGGATTGAAAACCTTTCCGCCCCCAAGAGGAGACCATGCCATAAGGGGAATCCGCTTTTCCATTCCGTGGTCCGTACTGCCGTCAAAAAATGCCTGCGGGTGGACGGCAGATATTTCTATTTGATTGGTAACAAGGGGTAAGTCCAGTACACTGTCTAACATGTTAAAACCGGATGGCGTAAAGTTGGATACGCCAAAATTCTTCACCTTACCGTCTTTGTATAATGTGTCAAATGCATCTGCGACCTCATACGGATTCATAAGGGGGTCTTGTCTGTGAATGAGAAGCAAGTCAATATAATCCGTATTTAAATGCCTCAAAGAGCTTTCCAATGAAGATATAATATGCTTTTTGGACGTATTATAATGATATATGGTGTTTTTTGAGGGATTGTCCAAAACGATATTACACTTTGTGACAAGCTGCATCTTTTTCCTGAGTGCCGGTTTTATGGCCAGTGCTTCACCGAAAAGGGCCTCACATTGATAGGATCCGTAAATATCGGCATGGTCAAAGGTTGTTATGCCCATGTCCAGGCATTTTTCAATAAATGATAACAACGTTTCCCCCTTTGCGCCGGCGGAAGCAGCCCTCATAAATCCTGCAACAATTCTTGATATCTGCAAGGTATCGCTAAGTTTTACATACTCCATAAGATTTCCTCCTTATTCATAATCCATGCTTTTCGCGATAAATCGCCACTCATTCAACGCGAAAAATTCGATAGGGTTCATATAAATGCTTTTTTACCTTAATACTTATAAAAAGTGGACTGCTATATTATTTTAAGCCATTGCACGCAGAAAATAAAGGCATTTTTTTTGTTTCAATATGCAATTATTTTTAGCATTTCTTTTGGACCGTCCGCTCAAAAACGTTGAGGAAAGAATTCCTTAAATTAAAGCATGGAATGGAAACAACCGTATGAACCGGAGATCACAGGGGCCAGCTGGGAGTCTGACCGAACAATAGAGCGTTTAAAGCCCGCCTTTATGGGTCTTCAACTTCCGCCGCGGTATATCCCCTTGGATTTAAGCGGTTCTTAGTCGTTAGAAGGGTTCAGCCGTAATATCGTTATTTAAGAAGGTTGTATCATCGTATCGGGCATCTTATTGTATGGTATGAGGATATGTACAGTGGTCCCGCAATGAAGGTCACTTTCAATTTCAAGCCCGAATGTATTGCCGTAAAAGTTTTGAATTCTGTGGTGTACGTTTGCGAGTCCCATGGACGGCCGTACCCTATCGTCAATGGCAATGTCTATTCCTTCGTTCATTAGGGTCCTCAATTTGTCCAGTTTTTCAGCAGAAATGCCAACCCCATTATCTTTTATAATGAAATGAAGGGTATTATTTTCCCTATAGCCTGTTATTTCAAGAAGGCCTGGGTGATTACTCAGTTCAATCCCGTGATGAACGGCATTTTCAACCAATGGCTGAAAAATAAACTTAGGGATTAGCACAGGCAAAAATTCATCCTGAATCCGTATATGAAAATCCAATCTATGTGGGAAGCGTATTTGTTGTATTTTTATGTAGTTCCTTACCTGTTCAAGTTCATTCTCAACCGTTACGATGGAGCCGGATTTAATACTGTATCTAAAAATATCTGCAATACAGTATGTCAGGGTTTGTATCGTTTTTATCCCGTTAAGATTTGCAATAGACCCTATCAGATTTAATGTGTTGTATAAAAAGTGGGGATTGATTTGGGCTTCAAGCATTCGCAGCTGCATTTTCTTTTCATTGATTTTATAAATATATTCTTTTTGAATGCTTTGTCTTAACCTTTTGACCATATTATTATAAGTGGTGATCAATAACCGGGCCTGACTGTTGGAATGTATAGATGGAATGCTCACCGTCTCAAGGTGATCGGTGTCGGTTTTGTCAATAGCTTTGCACAATTTGTGTATGGAATCGGATATTACTCTGGATAGCAATACTCCAAGGATTAAGGCAATGGAGATAATGATGATAAGAATAAAATAGTATGGTGACATGTTTTGACCGTATTTGCTGGCTATTGAATGGTTGTCCACAAAATGTACGATTTTCCAATTTGTCGTTTTGTTTTGCATCCAATGCAGCTTATATTCCATATTTTTATAGTTCAGGTCCACATAGTGCCCATTGCCATAAGGACCCGATGTAAAATCTATTTTTTTCTCAGCTTCCGTGAGAAATGCATTTAGATCAAGGTTGGAGGGTATTTTACCTGTTTGGTATATAATGTTGTTGCCCTGCTCACATACAAAAAAGCCTGTCTGGGTTAGGTTGTTTATATCAATTGCATTGAGCACGGCTTCAAAGTTAACGCCAATGCAGACAGAGCCCAAATCTTCATTATTTAAAGTATCCACGAGTATTTTAACGACGGGTATCATATAATTGCCTTTTTTTACAGGGTATTCAAAAACTTCGATGGGTGCGATATATCTTTTGTTAGGCATACGTGAAGCGATTTCTAGCCATGCCGATACGTTAGCAATGCCTTTTTGTAATTCGGAATAGTTATTGTAATTAAAGTCATAGACATTCCCGTGCTTTGTAATATACAACACTCTTACGATGTCAGGGTTAAGTTTAACGGCATGGGTTATAACACTTGCGATGGTAGTGTTGTCCGCAAGATATTCCTTGCTGTATGTCGTATATTTTTTCGCAAAGATTTTTTTTATGGCCGGATCAACGATATGAAGATATCCCATCCTGTCGGCATCGGCCAGAATACTGTCGATATTGTGACTTAACTGCATGTTGAACTGGCTTAAAAAAATGTTATAGTTTTCCCTTACCGATTTCATGGTGTTATTTGCATAAATAATCAGAAGGATCATAAAAGGCAATAATATAATAAATATGTAAGTAATCAGAATTTGGCTTCGTAAACTTAATAGACGTTTTTTCATCGCATACTCCATGTCTTGCACTTTAAAAATATATTTTTAGGCTACAGGTGGTTATCTCTATAGACAACGCACACTAGCATTAGAAGTATAATCGTATGGAAGCAGCCTTATGGAGAATCTTAGAGATTGTTTACGCAGCAGAGGGGATAAGCATCAATTGTTTGAGCGATAGCGAGTTTTGATGCGACCCGAAGCAAGTAATACAAACTCTTAGATTCGGAATACCCGTT
>JAKSBV010000152.1 GCA_022360955.1 Bacillota bacterium | reverse complement strand
ATTCATTGGTAGTTACATTATACTATGTATATGTAACGGAGGAAAGATGGTTGTCGTTAGCCATCTTTTTTCTTTGCACAAAAATAGTATGGCACAACGCGCCATACTATTTTTTATATACGGCTATTTTCCGACAGCCCCTTGTATGTTTAATCGGAACGTGTTTCCCAATAAATATCTATTTCATCACCGGAGGAAATAGCATCGGTGAACCCTGCCTGCCGTCCGTTAAGCTTTAATACAATAAGCCCCTGGGGATTACTCAGATCAAAATCTATATAGTTAAATACATCTACAAATATATATTGTTGTTTATCGCCTTTGATGATCACTTCCTCGCCGTTTACGATAACCGTTATGTGGTTTGGAGGCATTGGTCTTTGATGAACAATCGCGAAAGGTTCCTCTTCGTGGCTCGACGTCTGTGATACATCCGGTGTTTTAACATCACCTGCCCCAATCTCCTCATCTGATTCAAATGCAGTTTTATTATCTAAAGCCGTACCGGAGGTTATACCCGAATCCGAATCCATATTCCTGTTTACTTCCAACTCCTCCGGAGCAATGGTTTCCAGCATATCACCATTTCGGATCATGTAATCCTCTGTCTTAATTTCTCCGTTGACGGCAATAGTACAATTCGGGTCTGCATAGTACTCCAGGATTTCCCTTATTGAGAGATGGGCCGGTTGACCTTCTTGAGCAGGTTTGACCGTAATATCGTCCCCCCCAACCAGCATGGTTTCAAGATTTGCGCGTTTATGATTGACATATATTTCTGCCGGATCTCCGTATTCCCCCTTAAGGGTTTTGGCTTCGCCGTTTAGTTTAAAATACAAAGGAGGGCCGGTTTTGGCAATTAAATCGGAAGGGCTGAAACCGGTCAATGCCAGTGCGTCTGCTACATTTAAATTTCCGGCATTGAATAATTTGATTTTCTTATCATTCACGGTGACGGAGAGAAAATCCTGTCCTTTTTGTATTTGGGCTGTCACTGCAATGCCAATAGGGGTAATCGCTTCCGGACCGCATAAGGCCTTGTCGTCAACCTTTATGTTTTGAATAAAATGCCTGTTTCGTACGGCAACCCTTTCAGGCGGCAAATTGAGATGACTTGCAATGCATTCGGCAAGCCCCTCGATTTGGCTTCCTCCTCCTACAAGAAATACGGCATTGGGGGCTTTGTGATTATATTCCAATATTTTTTGTACAATGACATTTGCCAAGTGCTCGACGGTAGGTTTTATCAATGCTGTTATTTCCTCCGCTTTTTTGATATGTTCAATGCCCATGATATCCGAAAAAGGAATGTCTTCTACAGAAGAAGACAGAGACACTTTGATCTTTTCGGCCGTATTAAAATCCAGGAGATAATGATGGCACAACATCTCCGTAATTTCGTCTCCGGCTACGGGCACCATTGCATATCCTACAACGGAACCATTTTTGGTAATGGCAATATCCGAAGTGCCGGCGCCTATATCAATGAGGGCAAGATTCAACAGGCGCAAATCTTTTGGTATCGCTACATTGATAGCGGCGATAGGCTCCAGTGTAAGGCTTGTGATTTCCAGATCGATTCTGCTCATCACCGAATGCAGGCCGTCCACGACAGTATGAGGAAGAAAAGTAGCCAAAATATCGGCGCCGATGGATTTGCCTTTATGTCCTACCAGGGAAGAGATCACATAATTATTTAAGTAATAGCTGACAATATCGTAGCCGACACAATAGTAAGGGCTTTTTTCTTCTGCCGAAAGCTCTTCGTCAAGCTGCATCTGTGCAAGTTGAATGCCTTCCATTTCAAGCCCTTTAATCAGATCACGGTCGATTTCTTTTCTGATGTCGATGCTTTGTTCCACTTTAACCTGCTTTGTTTTAAGCACCCTTCCCGCCGCCGCAATGGCAACTTTATCAAGCTTTATATTAAGTTTCTTTTCGAGTTTTTCCTTAACATCCTTTGCTACGGCGGCAACTTGTTCAATATTGTGTACCTGCCCGTCCAACATAGACCTGTTTTTGTGCTCTTGGATTTCTGCAGCAAGTATGTTAAACGTATCCTCTTCCTGTTTTCCGACAATACCGATAATTGTTCTGGTTCCAATATCGAGGGCAAATATCAAATCCTTCGTGTCCATCTGTTACCTCTCCTTATTTTGCGCGTAATCTTCAAATATATTTTTAAAATTCGACAAAATTAATATAAATCCTTCTTGAATAATAAAAAATAATGTAAATCACATAACCATTGGAATGGATAGTACATATATTTTACCGATGTACGCAACTTTTTTACTTTTTCAGTATTTGTGCTATCCATATCGGAAATATGCCGTTTACTAAATAGATAGTCACCTATTATAATAAAGGTATAAGTTGCGTAGCTTAAAATAAGATTCAATCTAAAAATCACATGCAATTTTGAGGAAATGGAGGAGGATTGCTAATGAGTAAAAATTTACTTAAAATTTTTATTATGTTAATGGTAACGGTATTGTTAGTAAGTAGTTTTGCTGGGTGTGGCGGAGATGAAGCAAAACGTCCTGATCCCGATTCACAAGAGAGTGGAAAACAAATAGAGGGGGAAGGCGAGCCAGAACATGTAAAATATACGATTTTCAAACAAATGAGTTGTCCTGAGTACCCACAGGATGGACAGCCCGCAAAGGATATCATTCTTGCTGCAATGGCAGAAGCCGGCATTAAAAATGTTGATTACGAGTCCATATTTGTAAGCGGCAACGATTATACAACCAAGCTGAACGTATTGGTGGCCTCAGGTGATCAGCCCGATGTATTCCAGATTAAACCCAATGAGCTTGACAAATTTTCTACTGCAGGTGTTATAACGCCGTTGGATGAGTATTATCCTTTAATGACAGGCTATCAAAAGTTAGCTGATGAAAGAGATTTGGACGCTTTGTCCTATGAGGGTAAGCTTTATGCGTTTCCAAAGCTGT